>CAZMTW010000176.1:0-1558 GCA_964569285.1 uncultured Gammaproteobacteria bacterium | reverse complement strand
GAAAAAACATCTGAGCCTTGAGAAACAGAAAGTGTTTTTTCTGCAAGCCGATAGGAATCGGTCGCTGCAAGAACAAGCCCGTTGTATCGTTCTGAAAAAAATTGACAACAGATGCCGGCAAGTTCTGGACGTATTTCATTTTTTGATGCAGCTATCACCGTTTTTTGTAATGCATCTTTGATCTCGTTGGCTGAAATGGTGTATGCATGCTGTTCATTTATTTCAGGGATAACAGGAAAATCGTCAGAAGGCATTCCTTTTATTTTTGTACTTGATGATCCACAGATCACCGAAAGCTCTGCCCCATCGAGTGCGATGGTGATTTGCTCATCTGGAAGCAGTTGCAAATAATCCCCCAACACTTTTGCTGGGACGGTAAAGGATCCTGTTGTTTCTACCTTTGCACGAAGGTAGGTTTTCAGTGCAATTTCCAAGTTTGTAGCAATCATTTCTACTCCTGATTCCTTTGCTTCTATATAGACGTTTGTGAGTATAGGGAGACTGCTTTGTCTACCAGCGATACCACTGACAAGCCCAAGAGATTCGATTATATTTTCCTTGGTACATGTAAATTTCATATCCCTATATTAATTTATATAATATATATTTTATCTTGTTGTAATAGTAAGGGGTGTGGATATTGTGGACTTCGTCGTTTTGTATGTTTGTGTAGCGTTTTTTTTGAATTCTTTATGCACATTTGATGTGTGTGTGAATGTGGGATGATATGTGTGTAAGTTTTTATGTTTGTTTTTTTGGCGTAAGCTTGTTGATAATGTGTATTGTTATACACGGTCTTACGTGTGTGTTATGTATATGTTGTACACAGGTTATGCTGCATCTGAGTACAAGCGTTGTTTGATATTTGCCAAATCTTGTTTCAGTTTCAAATCATTTTCAAGTTCTGTTCGTATTTTTGTATGTGCGTGCATTGCTGTAGTGTGATCTCTGCCACCAAGTTCTGTCCCAATAGCAGGATATGACATTTTCAATTCTTCTCTCAGCAAGTACATTACGATCTGTCGTGGAAAAGCTAAACGTTTTTCTCTACTCTTGCCGAGTATATCATCGATGGCAACATCGAAATATTCTGCGACTGTGTTGACTGTTTCACGCGGTGTGACTGCCTTGCGTGTGCCCTGCTGTTCAAAACTCGCGAGAACAGATTTAATTGATTCTTTTGTCGGTGCAATGTTTTTGAGTTGGTGATAGGCGATAATCTTATTCAGTGCGCCTTCGAGTTCACGGATGTTACTTTGTACTGTTGTTGCTATTGCATTCAGAATATCTGGTTCGAGTGGAAATTGTTTTTCTTGACTCTTTGATTCTAGAATCGCAAGTCTTGTTTCGAGGTCTGGGTTTGCAATATCAGCAATCATTCCCCATTCAAAGCGACTACGTAAACGATCTTCGAGTGCAGGGATTGCTTTTGGTGGGCGATCACTACTCATGACGACTTGTTTTCCTTGCTGATGTAGTTCATTGAATGTATGAAAGAATTCTTCCTGTGTTTGTTCTTTGCCCCCAATGAATTGAATGTCATCAATCATAAGAACGT
>CAZMTW010000175.1:0-1562 GCA_964569285.1 uncultured Gammaproteobacteria bacterium | reverse complement strand
GGGAAAATGATGCAGCTAGTGCCACTGTAGCCGTACCAACAGTCACAAGAAGTGTTGAGACTGGCATTAAGCCTCAAGTACCTTCAACAGACATCACCCTCTCTGGTACACTGGACATGACTCATGCTGGATTACCCGTAGGATTGGCCGATGCGAATCATAAAATCATTGTGACAGTATTCTCAACTCCGATTGTCAAAATTGCTCAAGCAGATACAAGCGGACATTGGACACTGACTGTACCCGCTGATCTTTTAGACGAAGGAGAGCACATTGCGTACGCTGCTGCAGAAGTCAATGGCGTGCGTAGTGATCAAGTAGAAATAACAAAATTTATCATTGCAGAACAAGAACACTTGTCCGGCACTACTTGGCTTGTGATTGTAAACGGAGCGGTTGCTGCACTTGTCGTTATTGTATTGGTTGCTCTACAAGTACAACATAAGCAAAAATTCTCTACATAATCAGCCCCATACAAAAAACACACTCCCTGAAATAGATGAGTGTGTTTTTTTATTGAAACGGTATGTGTTTTAGAATATATAAACTACCCACATGTAGGGCAACTGCCGTCATCATTGAGCATTCCATCACATGATGTGCATGTATCATCGTCCATAGAACCACCTCCTTTCAATTAATGATGTTGCAATTATAAGTGGTATGCGCAAATAGGTAAACGGCTGTAGATCACAAAAAAACCCTTTACTTTTTGATTATTTATTCAGTTATACACAGTCCTCTACAAATAATCAAGCAAGCTGTCGTAATTAACAACGTTCAATATCTGATAAAGATATCCATTCACTAGTTGTTGTTGGTCAAATAGAAGAAGGAACCCAGTAAGAAGTAGAAAAACTCCACCCACTTTTGAAATGATGGGTAAGTAGATATACATCTTTTTAATATATGTAGTCGCTGAACCAATGCCAATTGCCAGTGCAAGAAATGGAACAGCAAGTCCAAGCGAAAAAACAAACAATAGCAACGCGCCAGAACCTATTGTCGATGACGTAGACGCTAACAACAATATCGTGCCAAGAATGGGACCTACACATGGTGTCCAACCAAATGCAAACGTTGCACCAAACAGAAAAGAACTTGTTGGCGTGCCAGGCTTCAACGATTTTCCAATATGGAATTTCTTATCCGAATTCATGAACGCAAAAATTTTCAACTTCCCTGCTCCTAAAAATAATAATCCAAATAATATAACGAGTAATCCACCGACGCGAGCGAGCAATAAACGATAATGAACAAATGCAGATCCACCTAGCCCAAACAAACTACCAAGAAGAATAAACACAACACTAAATCCTATAACATACAATAGTCCGTTCATGAAAATTCTGCGACGAACTCCCTTGGATATATCCATCTTCTCGAATTCCTCTGGTGAGACGCCGCTAATAAATGCCAAATATCCTGGGACAAGCGGCAGTGTGCATGGCGCCAAAAATGTGAGTACTCCCGCAACAAATGCTGGAACAATGAGTGCTGTCATAACGATGAGCGTTTTGGTTTTGAATGCGGATTCTCTAATTTCAGCACCATTGCAAATA
>CAZMTW010000174.1:0-1601 GCA_964569285.1 uncultured Gammaproteobacteria bacterium | reverse complement strand
CTGCATATTCAGGTCGATACACCATAAATGATCCAGATCAGTACGGTACTATTTTGTGTGAAGAGCAGCAACGATCCTGTGAAGCGTATTCAACAAACAGTGGAAGCACAGCCTACTTTAAGGACCCAGGTCAAAAAACTTGCGAATATCAAGTAAGTAGTGGAGCATGGTTAACCGCAGATGGCGATCCATGTCCTGTACGAGATGAGAGTGCTGCGGTATCGCAGCCTGTTGGACCAATTTGTAATGGTGGTGCACGAAATGGGCAATATTGTAGCGATGATACGGATTGTCCTGCCTCAACTGGTGATCCAAGTACGTATCGCTGTCTTTCAAATATCGACCCATATTCAGGATGGGTAGGTCAATGTAGTACAGATTTTGCAGGATGTACCACATATAGTGATCCTAATGCAGATAATGAAATATCTAATGGTGATTTTGAAACTGACGTCAGAAGTAATACAGACATTACAGATAATACCCCGGATGATAAACCTGATAATTGGGTTGATTTTTCCACAATGGATCCATCAAAAATTCCAACTGGTTTTGCTCTTGCTGCAGGTAGGACTATTGCACCATGTAGTGTATTCGAATCTGAGGAGGGTACCATTCATAAAGGTCGAAAGTCATTAGCGATACAAAGAGCACTTGTCGATGGCACGAGTTGTATGGTTGGTCCATTAATTTCATCTGGACCGGCTGGATTTTACGTTGACACAGATAAAATCTATAATTTGAGTGCTGATGTATGGTTAGGCTCTACAGCTCAGAGTGTTGCCGTTGGTCTTCACTATTATGACGCTTCAAGAAATGAAATCACCACAGGACTGACAGAGCCAGAGGATTATGCAATTGCGGCATACGAGGGGCAAGGACGTGGTAACACTAATCTCCTTACTGGACAGTGGCTTCGGTTTACTGCAACGATTGGAGGAACACTTAATACATCATTTCCTGAGAACACCATGTATGTGACTGTCTTTGTTGAGTCTGGAACAAATGTAGCCGGTACATTCATCGACAATGTGACCTTGACGGAAGATAGGACCTATACATATATAAATAATACTGTAGACGGGACTGCTCAAAGCGATGAAAACAGTTGTAATGGGGCTATTGATATTAGTCAAGGATGTGTCGCATTTAAAGTAGAGGGTGATAATTCATTGACTGATCTCTCTGTTATCGAAGATGAATTAGTGGCAAACCCAGGCTATTCTGTATCTTCGTGTGAGTATGATCCTGCAGTCGGCGAGGGATGTAATTCATTAGCAAATGCCGCGGACACCAATGTTGTGGTAAAAGTAAGGAACGATCGTGAATGTGCTGAGTGGTTGACGTGTTTAAGTCCATTGACAGTAGACAAAGATGGTGATGGCATTAGTGAGTCTGCTATCTGTGAGGATATTGGAACATGTCTTGAGCGTAACCCAGATACTGGAGTATGTAGCAAACTTGGGCAGCTAAAATCTGAAGGCCAGTTGGGATATGAAGATGATAGAAGCGTTACTCTCCAACCAGATGATGAATTAGAAGCATTGAGTATTAGGAATGATAGTGGTTACACGACTGTAGGAGCAGAATGGATTGGAACA
>CAZMTW010000173.1:0-1602 GCA_964569285.1 uncultured Gammaproteobacteria bacterium | reverse complement strand
ATTCCTTCCGCCCATTTTCGCCGCGGCCTTACAGTCCCTGCCCGATGTGGGGATTCTGTTGAATTCGTCGAGGTTGTTGAAGGGGAGGTGAAGATGAAAAGAACCCAGGTTGAGGGAGGAATCTGGGTTCTGGAGAATGAGAGACAACTATTTGACTCAACGGCAGTAGCGGAGCCGCTGTTAGCCCGCTTTTTGTTTTGGCTTTCTCAATATCAGTTTGAAAATCAGCCATTTATTCTTCTTCATCCTGAGCTAAATCTTTCTCTGACGGGATTTCAATCTTTCTCCGCCCATGAATCAAGTCATGGCAATCGCCACACAACACCATGATATTATCCTTTTTCGTCTTTCCACCCTCGGAATAAAGTTCCTTGTGATGATATTCGGCTTCTCTATAATCCTTAAAGGCAGTTCCACACATTTCACAGGTAGAATGAACCGAGAAGATCGCAATCTTTTCTTCATCAGATATTTGTCTTTTTGTATCCAACTCCAGTACTTTGTACTTGTTAAGAAACTCCTTAATCAGAGTATCCCGGCGTAATGCAACTATCCTCTCTGACCAACCGCCTCTTATATTGTCATAGAATCGTTGATAATCAACCTTAGAACTGCGAAAATCTTCACTATAAACTTTCCCATGAAAGTCTTTGACAAAGGTGCTAATGCTGTTTTCGTGCCCTGTAAGGGAATAACCTACCTGCAATTCCCTAATCATTGTATAGACGGCCAGTACCCAGGCATGCTTCTCAAAACAGCGATGGGGGCCATTGTCTGCTGGAAAACATTTCTCAAGGAAATTTAGTACTTTTATCGCGGCCTTATATTCTGAAGATAATTGATCGAGCGATTTATTATCATCAAAGAAACCGTATAATTCATTGGTGCCACATTGTTTCGCCTTGTACTTCTCATAAAACAATATTCGGGCCGCATCGGGATATACACCGTAGCGATTCTTGGCAACGGCAATTGACTTAGCCAAAAACGGATGATTTGCAATAGCTCTCATGCTTTGAACGATTTCCCCTGGTTTAGCATTGAGGCGTTCACCTATCTGCAATGGTTTCCCGCGTTGAAGCCTAGAAAATATTAATCGAACGCGCTCGTCGTCATAATCTTCCATTATACGGAAGGTAAGTTTGTATCCTAGAAATTGTTTCTTTTGCTCATCTTCCAAAGGATTCTCCCCATTGAAGGTCTTACTGTGGTTGCTTGCGCCGGAGAATTTCCGGTTCAACTTTATCTTATTGTCATAGAACCTGGAGATACAATTTAGGCGCTGTTGACCATCCACAATGTAATACAGTGTCTTTGATGAGTCGTAATTCAAAAAGAAAATAGGAATCGGCTCTCCTCGTAGGAGTGTGTCGATAAAACATTGATTGTCCTCATGTGACCATGCGTTGCTTGGTCTTTGATAATTGTAATCCACCTTGTATTTGTTGCGATCATTTATGTATTCCTGAATAGAGGGCATTCTTAATCTCCCTTACTGAGGGCTAACGAAATAAGGATTGATGTGGCGGAAGGGGTAAAATACGATGACCAAATTATACGACAAACCCTTGTATGTTCAACAAGCAACCTTGATCAGCAATT
>CAZMTW010000172.1:1122-1604 GCA_964569285.1 uncultured Gammaproteobacteria bacterium | reverse complement strand
TCTGGAACCGTACGAAGCCAATTTTGGGCTGCTGGAGCAGGATTTTGTTCACAAGCCGGCCTGGAATTGGTATCGGAA
Organism: uncultured Gammaproteobacteria bacterium; assembly: GCA_964569285.1. Taxonomy (GTDB): domain Bacteria; phylum Patescibacteriota; class Patescibacteriia; order UBA9570; family XYC2-FULL-38-9; genus CAZMTW01. The sequence continues at coordinate 1,526 of CAZMTW010000172.1, read as the reverse complement.
ATTGAAGCAGCTTTAGGAATTGACAATATATCATACATTGTTTGCGTGTTTGTTTGTGTTTGTTTGTACGCTTCTGCGCGCGTCTTGACGGTACACACACGTCTGTTAGGGAAAGTTGAAAACTGGACTCTGTAAGATTCAAAAGTGGACTATTGTTTTCAAATATTGAAGAGGTATATGTTGAGTGCCGAGGAGATCACCAGCTTGCCAGAAGCGGATAAGAGCAATATTTTTTTCAAGGATAGGGATAATATGGAGTGTAATTTTTTGTTTGGGGATACCTTTAGGGACAGATATGCTAATGCCATTTACAGATATTTTTCGATAGGCATCAACAATACGTTCAGCTCGAAGACAGAATATATCATAGATATCAGTATCAGGTTTAATGATATTGAGTGGTT
>CAZMTW010000172.1:0-1112 GCA_964569285.1 uncultured Gammaproteobacteria bacterium | reverse complement strand
TTGTTCTGTAAGAGAACGTTCAAAACGGATGATAGGTATTTCTTTTGTTGTTGAGTGTACCCAATGGGTATTGTATTGAGTAACGAGTTGTTTCAACACAACATGCATATCATCAATATTCGTAAGATGTTCTTTCGCAGCAGTACGAACTATACGATCTTGAATCCATCTGTAGGGCCGTTCCACTTTTCCTTTTGCTTGTGGAGAGAGTGCGTACGTGACATCGCTACCACAGTCAAGTACAACTTGTTTCCATTGAGGATTTACATCATCCGTAAATTTGGTATAGGTATTCCATGGAGATTGTTTGTCTCTATTTTTTACATATCGAAAAATACTGTGCTGGTCAGCATAGTATTTGAATGGAGTACCATGTTGCAAAACTACTGATTTTACAGCTTCAATATGCAACCATGTAGATTCACGCTCAAAAAAATCAGCAAAGAGTAATAATCGTGAATGATCATCAATACTAGTAATCAAATACAACTTGTCTTTCATGTACGGTGAAAATAAATGATGAGAAGAATCATGTTGTACCAACTCTCCAACAAAATTCGTAATCACTTCTCTGTCATGAATCTGTTTTGGTTTGTTGAATTGATAATAGTCATTCTTCTTTGCTCGGGCAATAATGGTTGGTACAGAAACAGTTACGTTGTATTTCTCTAACAATATATCTCGCACAGCTGAATAATTGTATGTCCACACTGGAATTTCTCGATTCTCAATTAATTTCTTTTCTTCCTCAAGCTCTGCAAGAATATGTTCCTCTGCTTCTACACTAATGCGGGTTGGTGTCGCACGTTTGTATGCAATACTAAATGCCTCTTTCGGATTACGATATGCTTTTACCATCTCGAAAAATCGTGATCGACCAACGCTCAAATACTTCATTGCTTCCTCTACACTCAACTCTTTTGAAAGGTATCGCTCTAAAATAATGACAACCGTCTCCTCATCCAAACGTTTGTGTAATTGTGCTTTGTTCATACGTATCTATGGTTATTGATTAACCACGACAGTATGAACGAAAACCTTATTATTCCCACTTATCCACAATTAGTCCGGTTTTCATCTTTATACCAGTCCACTTTTCAATTTTAAATAAC
>CAZMTW010000171.1:0-1642 GCA_964569285.1 uncultured Gammaproteobacteria bacterium | reverse complement strand
CTCCTTCTCTCGATTCAGAAGGGGATCGACCCATTGTTGAAAGGATTATCACCGCGTACCATGCAGCTGTGAAAGATCAGCCAGAGGATTTCCGCTATGACAAGGAAGGTATGTGGTCGTTTATTCGTTTGTATTGTCGACCATTACTTAATGCGATTGATGCAAAAGATGTAGAAGAGACTGGACGATTACTAAGTAGAATGTTTCTTGATTACACCACTTGGGGACTTGGGTTAAGCGCAAGTACAGCATACATTGCTGAAAAAGCTCCAAGCCAGTTCAGTGATTTAATACAGGACAGAATACTTCGCCTTGGAGAGGCTATTGGCTACTATCAGGCTCGCAATCCAGAGCAAGGTGTATACAATGCCGAGCTCGATGTTGATACATCTGCTGTAGTGAACGAGGTTATGCGGAAGGCGGGTATTGAAATACCTGAGCGTCCAGATATTGGAGGTTTCTATGGTGTGCGCGTAGGGAAAAGCATTATCCACATTAGAGACATTTCGCATATGATGCTCGCGCTCCAGTTACAGAAATATAATACATCAAACATTATAGAGATTGGAGGTGGGTACGGAGGCCTGGTTTTTTGGATGCATACATTTGGATTCAAGGATATACTGTCGCTTGATTTACCACACATGAATGTTATACAAGCGTACTTCCTTCTGAAATCTAAGATAGATGCAAATATAGTTTTGTATGGAGAGGAAAATACAGCTAAAGAGGCTATACGTATTTCACCATACTGGGCAATTGATACGATACAGGACAAGTCGTACAACGCATGCGTAAACCAAGACAGTCTTCCAGAAATGTCACCAGCAATTGCTGCAGAATATATGAAGCAAATTCAGCGTACGACTAAAGAGATATTTTACTCAGTCAATCAGGAATCTGCGGCCGCAAATCACATGGCAGATAAACAAAATATCGTGCAACATCTTGCTAGAGATCAGAAAGGCCTGAAGCAAATTCAGCGATCGCTTTTTTGGGTTCGACCAGGATATGTGGAGGAAGTATATGCTATAAGAAAATAGACTCTATTTTCATTCGTAGGATATTACTGGTTTCTCCAGTATTCAAAAGTGTTTTTAATAGTGTCTTCTAATGAATATGTAGAGCTACCAATAGTCTCTATTTTCTTTGGGTTACCTACAATTCGCAGATCATCAGAAGGTCGTGCTCTTTTCTCATCAAGGACAGTATGGATTGGCTTTGATGACAACTTTTTTAGTATCTCTAAAATTCCATGGAGGTTCATCTCACGTCCAGTGCACATGTTATATGTTTCACCCCATTCACCTTTTTCAGACAACAACGTGAGCCAGTTAATCATATCCCTCACATCAACAAAATCACGTATAGCATCTAAGTTACCTGTGGCAAGTTTCTCGGATTTGCCATTTTCGATGGCAATAACACCATTGCAGAAATCGTATAGAGCGTCTTTGGTCTTTTTAGGACCTATAATTGCAAACGGTCGCACATGTACTGTCTTTAGCCCATATGCACGATGATACAATGAAGCAAAATGACCCTGTGTAGCCTTACTGATGCCATAAGGGCTTGACGGTAATAATGGCATATCTTCCTGTAGAAAATCCTCAGATTGCGCTGTTAAGCCATATTCAGCACT
>CAZMTW010000170.1:0-1676 GCA_964569285.1 uncultured Gammaproteobacteria bacterium | reverse complement strand
GTCAGTATACTGCAGTAGAAGATGAATATCAAGCACCGTGACAGCACATCTGTGTGTGCTACAATGAGGAACCTATGACAAAGAAAAATACCATTACCGCAGGCGATCTCATCCTTGAAGGGTTGAATGAACGCCAACAAGAAGCTGTTCGAACCACAATAGGCCCTTTATTGATTTTGGCTGGTGCTGGAAGTGGAAAAACACGAACACTCATCCATCGTATTGCATATTTAATTGCAGAGGAAGGTACAAAACCATGGAATATTCTTGCTGTTACCTTCACAAACAAGGCAGCACAGAGCATGAAAGAGCGCATGACCAATTTATTAGGTGATGACCTAGAACACATGCCGATGATGGGAACATTTCACTCCATTTGTGCTCGTCTATTACGAAAAGAAATTGAAGCACTTGGGTACAACACCAATTTTGCTATTTTTGACAGTGCTGATCAATTGACGCTTGTGAAAAAAATAATGAAAAGTCAGGGATTTGATACAAAACAAATTTCTCCAAATAACGTACATTGGAAAATTAGCACGGCAAAAAATCAATTGCTTCAACCAAATGCCTATGCTGAAATAACTGACGATGCACTAAGCGAAGTCGCTGCTGATGTCTATCCAGCCTATCAAGACGAATTAAAGAAAAACAACGCCCTTGATTTTGATGACCTCATCATGAAAGCGGTCGAACTACTCGACACCTACCCAGAAATACTCAAAAAATACCAAAAACTATGGAAGTATATTTTAGTAGATGAGTATCAAGACACAAATCCTGCGCAGTACAAGCTCGTCACACTCCTTGCTGATGATCACAATAACTTATGTGTTGTCGGTGATGATGCACAATGTGTGACACCGTCAACAAAAATTAAAACAAAACAAGGTTGGAAAAAAGCAAAAGACATTAAAAGGGGAGAAAAGATTATTAGCGCCGGAGGAAGAGGAGGCACGCTGATAACCACAGTTGAACGTATTGGAAGAAAAAGAATCAACACTGAAATCATAGAAATAAAAACTTCAAGTGGTAAAATTCTACAGGTGACAGCCGAACATATGATGTTTGCTCGGCTATCCAACTCCTCAACGAATCACTATGTCTATCTTATGTACCGCGCAGCGTTTGGGTATCGCATTGGAATGGCAAAGGGGTCAAGAACACCAAAAAAAGATGTAAAAAAACATGGACTACAAATTCGTGGGAATCAAGAAAAAGCAGATAAAATGTGGGTGCTGCGGTCGTGTACGACCCAACAAGAAGCACAATACTGGGAAATGCTGCTTTCATTTGAATATGGAATTCCCACAACTGTTTTTCAAGCTGCACCTCTAACCTCCATTGGTCAAACAGAGGTAAATAATATTTATAAAAATATCAACACAAATGAACGCATAAAAAGACTCTGCAAAGATGAATTGATTTTTTTAGAATACCCTCACTATCGACCATCAGGAACAACTCGAATGAACACTGAACGAAAAATTATGCGTGTTGATTGGTTTGGAAATGAGCATCTATCACATTCATCCACATGGCACGGAACACGGATTGCACTGCACACCACCAATACACAAATACAAAAACGACTAGAATCTCATGGCTTCAAAACACGTAAGTCAAAAAAGAACACGTGGAGGATGGAAATATCACGAAAAAGTATTTCTGAGGCA
>CAZMTW010000169.1:0-1682 GCA_964569285.1 uncultured Gammaproteobacteria bacterium | reverse complement strand
ATCTTCACTCCAGGCCCATAATCCTGAATACTAGGAACGAAGAATGTTCCGTACAGGGTCTGCATACGGACATACGCAACAATGCCTCCTGTGTCAGTCCATCCACAGCCGCTCGTGCATCGGAGTTCACTGACCGTGACGCCAGAGACCAGCATACACTGAACCTCTTGTGGCCAGTTTGCAGGAACTACACGATGATTCTCGTAGAATGCGATACAGGGAATTGCCAGGAGCAGGGCTCCCAGCATGAGAAAGAATACGACACATTCACTCATCTGTTACCTCCATTGGAACGCAAAAAACCCTCTCGATTGAGAGGGGGCTACGCTCGTATAGTATACAAAATCAACCCACTCTCAACTGAGAAGGAGCTGCCACGATTTCGTGAGTGATTTTCGATATATCATAATAACGATATACTACAGCTGATATTCGCATAAGTCAAGTCTATTGCAAGATTGAAGCAAGAAGCGTCTGCCATGCATTTCTATTTCTATACAGATTATGCTGATAGGTCTGTACATAGTCGTTCTGCAGCGCGAATACCAGTATCGAGTGCAACTTCCATTGAAGGAGATCCAAGATAGTCCCCAGCGAAGTAATAACCATTCTTTCCTTGAGCATCGCGTACTTGTTGGACAAATTGTTCCTGCGCAACAGGCATAGTTTGCTTCCAGTGCACCATCTGTGAGATGTCGCTACATGTATAGTCTGGGAAAAGTTGCGTAACTTCATCATGGATTAACTTGTAGATTTTCTTTGGATGAAGCGATTGTACGGAGTCATCCCGAATAATAATGTTCACGGTGATTGTTCCGCATAACTCTGGCGTGTACAACGCGCGGAGATTCACAGCCGATAATATTTGCGTTTTTGATTTGTTATTTGGTAAGTAGAATAGGCCACCCCAATCATCTGTTCCTTTGATTAGCGGTGTGTGTTCGAATTCTAGTGCCGCTGTAGCAAAGTGCGTATAGGTACATTCTACTTTCACGTCTGGCAGAATTTGCGAATACAACTCTGCGTCTACGCGTTGTGTAAAGATAAATGCATCTGCTTCTAACTTGCCATTACTTGTGCTAATAGTTTTATCAGTAATTCCTGTAACGCGTGTGTCGAGTATAATGTCGCCACCTTTTTTGCGAATAGCACTCTCTAAAGCATTTGTCATGGTCATGTTTCCATCGCGGAAGAAAAATGCTTTGCTGATGTCACCATGCAGTTTTGTGTTATGGATGACCGGTGCAATAAATGCTGCTTTGTATTCGTTTACTGGACCGTAGCAGTATCCCTGAGAAATAAGATCAACAAATGTTTCAGTAATGCCGGCATGACCTTTGGTTCCAAGTACGCTGCGAAGATATTCAGAGACGGTCATGTTATTAAAGCGATCTAGAGCAGGTTCTGCCATGTCAGAACTAAGGTATAGTTGCTTCAATGATTTTAAAAGGATTTGTGCAGTTTCTTTAGAGGGGATTTGAACTTCGTCTTTGGTCAAAAAAGTTCCGCTACCTTCCAGGTCATATAAAATATCGTTTGATGTAATAGGTTCCAGTTGTTTTGCAATGTCCATTTCGTTCATCAGGCGATGATATGTTTTGTACCATGGGAAGATGATGAATCCACTAAATCAACCATGTGTCCGTGTACTGGGAGGCTTTGAACGCGACCGCCAGTAACAT
>CAZMTW010000168.1:0-1714 GCA_964569285.1 uncultured Gammaproteobacteria bacterium | reverse complement strand
TATCACACAATGGCACTGAATAAAGCGCATCCAGCCAACCATGGTTGTGGATAACTAAGCAAGCGACGGCGCACCCATGTGACCGTTTAAACCAATAATGTTGCCCCAAATGCCCTCATTCTTATAGTATCTGAAACTAGGCCATTTTAGGTGTATGTCTCGACTTATACCAAGTCATGCTCAACCAATGTGAACCCATGAATAGTGCTATAGGTACGACAAGATCAATAAAAATGTTAAGTGCAATTGTTCCGATCATCACATTAAGAGGAAATGGTGGAGCGATTAAAAGTGAGATAATGCCTGTCATTGCTGATACGGTCAATACAGCAAGATAAATAATGTTTATCGGTCGGACCGGTAATTTCCAAAGATAACAGGTTAATCCTAATATTAATGGTATATATAATATTGACCACGGTTCAATTGTTAACAACCACTGCTCATGAATAACACCTTTTACTACTAGTAGTACGACGATCCACTGAATGATGAGCGGAGAAGTTAAGACAAAGACTGCGGTTAATATACTCCATTGCTAATCTAAATAGGATTATAGAATCTCGAATGTAAGGGTGAGTAGAGTGTTCAATTCTGTTGTGTATTGATCAATGTGTTTAAAAAAATCATAGATGGCCTGTTTAAACTCCGTAAATGTTTTGTAATACCGGTTGGCCGTCACCTGTTTCTTCATAAATTTCCAAAGCCGTTCAATCAGGTTGAGATTCGGAGAATATGGTGGCAGGAAGAGCAGTTTTATGCGTAGTTTTTTTGCTTCAGCTCTCACCAGCCGGCTATGATTGTACTTGGCGTTATCAAGAAAAATGTAAATAGTCTTGATGGTGGGATAGTCTTTTCTGACTTCTCCTAAGAATGTTTGCATCATCAAGCCATCATAGTTTCCCTCGGTGGTCAGAATGGTGGGTCGATGCGTCGTTGCATTGATCGCACCAATGATCGTTAAGCGTTTTCGACCGCTGTTGGAGGGTATGAGTTTGGTACCGGATTTTCCTTTCGGTTGCCAGCAGTAGCGGTTGTCGACATTATGCACTTGGTGAGCGGGATCTAAGAACAGCACAACCTGCTTGTTGTGTTTGGCTTGGCGTATCGTCTTGAGCATCATGTGAACAAACTCTTCTTGAGTCTCGTGGTCCGGATGGCCACTGGGCACTAGCCGAGTTTTTTTGTAAGACAAATGGAGTTTTTTTTACAACACCGCCACAGCCAGCTTTGTTCCAGTTCAATGGAGTATTGGGTTTTGATCCAGTCCTGCAGTTCAGCGAGTGTGGAGATCGCATGATCTTGCACATCGTGTTTGATGGCTTCAATATGATCATCGAGTTTGGATGATCTTCGGTCGTAATCTATGGGACGACATAAGGCATCCAGACCTTGGTCCAGGTACAGTTTAATCCAATCGGTCACACTGTTTTTGTTCACGGCCAGTAGCTCAGTGATGGCTTTATTTCCTTGGCCGGAATGTGCCAGATAGATGCACTGTAGGCGGTCAGCAATCTGTTTGTTCTTGGTTTGTTTTCTGCGTTGGTTGAGTTCCGCAAGTTCGGCTCGCGACAAGGTGACGGTATACATAGGACGTACTTTGCTAATAGTAAAGTATCCTCAGTATACCATAATCCTATTTAGATTAGCAATGGAGTATATACCGCAACGAATTACGGCTATACAAAAACTTCTTCCAACCTGTCATTACACT
>CAZMTW010000167.1:0-1768 GCA_964569285.1 uncultured Gammaproteobacteria bacterium | reverse complement strand
GTGTCGTAATTGCATGCTTGACTCTGTACGAGCCAGGAAAGCCTGGACCTGGACCTGAAGTGATAGTGTGTTGAAGCGAAGAGGATCCAAAATCAAAGAAATTAGTTGAATAATCACTCTCTGTATCAATTTGTGCTCCGCAGGTTGAATTACAGCCACAAAAACTACATCGTGTAAGTGCACGCTGTTGTGGAACAAAATATGCATTTCCTCCGGTAACAAAAGAGTTCCCAAGACAACGCTCACCGCCTGTACATTCTCCATCACTACTACACTGTGCTTCAGAGCCGCTATTGAGTTCAACTCCCATACATGCACCAAGATTTTGATTACCTTTGGCGACCAAACAGTAATAAGCTGGATATGGTCCTTCATAATTCACTGGAACCGCTTGTGGGAACACGCCTGGCTCTCCAGATATGACATCAACTGGCCACCATGCAACACAACGATCTGAATTGAGATCATCTCGCTCAAGACAATACCCTTTCCAACCTGTATAAAAGGTTCCAGTATTATCTGAATAGTTACATGATTCTGAATCACTTTCTGGATACGCTCGACAATCGCGACTAATCAACTGTGACGACAGTGATGAATTTGGATTGTTTTCTTTACTTACCTCTAACGCTGGTTTCAAAGAAACATTATCAATGGCAAACGGTGTGTCCGTTGATCCATCTACTTGCTCAAAGAACAAGACAGTCTCATCTTCTGGATCTACTTTGTTCGTAATGGTAATTGGTCCAAGTGAATATCGTTCCCATTTACTTTCAAATCTAAAATCAAGGCTTTGCCGCACAATATCAACACTAATTTCATCTAGCATGTCAGTGTAACTCGACAGTGATATGTCATACATTTCTCCTCCAAGATGCGCGGTAAGCTGATCATACGCTTCATATGGTACGCCCGCTGTTTGAGCAATAGTGTAGAGTACTGGTGTGTTTACGGGTAAAATATTGGCAATAAAATTTTCTTCATCAGTTTCATCCCATGGTCCAGTAATATTTGGGTCTCCATCAGGTGCTTCGTCTGTTAACAAAATAACAAACGGAGATGCATCAGATCGTAAATTCAGTGCATAATTACTATCGGCAGAAAATTCGTTCACACTAATTTCCCTCACGGCCTCATAGTTATGTTCACTACCGTATAGATTCCCAGATGATGCGACAGCAACTGCAATGTTTGATAATACACTCACAAGCTCTGTCGTATCATCAGAAAAATCACGTCCATTATCATTGTTTGATCCAAAATTGGTGCCAAAATATCCCGTGTAGTCGGTGTAGTCCAATACATGTGGTCCTTCACTGTGGCCGGTAATAACAATTGCTGCTTGATAATCAATGCCGCTGCTACTTAATCCAGCTGTAAGAGCTGAAAGGCCAGACGCTACATTTGCAATCTCTGCATCCATACTCGCTGATGCATCAATAATGAAGATAAGATCTGCTTTCGCGCTTCCTCCTTCAAAATAATCCGTATTATCTGGATTAGTTCCGTGCTGCAATCCAATACGCATAAAGTCACGTTGCACATCTGGAGTTTGCATGTACTGCCCATCAAATGAAAGTGTGTACTCTCTGTCTTGAATAATCGCATCTGCAAGGTCAACTTCTACTCCACTTTGTGACTCTCCACTCGGCTCTACGTAGAGTACGTTGTTCAAGTCAAGTTGTGGTGCAGCAGGAGCTGCTGGGTCTACTGCTTGATATGGTGTCGAATAATCACGATCATCATCATGATCAATGATACTCAAACT
>CAZMTW010000166.1:0-1778 GCA_964569285.1 uncultured Gammaproteobacteria bacterium | reverse complement strand
CTTAATATTGGTACCATTGGACACGTTGATCATGGAAAAAGTACTCTTACGTCTGCAATTACTCATGTTCTTGCCAAGAAAAAAATGGCAACTGCTCTTACTTATGCACAAATTGATGCGGCTCCAGAAGAGAAAGCTCGTGGCGTCACTATTAACGTACATCACTGTGAATATGAGACAAGTACGCGACACTATGCGCACATTGACTGTCCTGGACACGCAGATTACATTAAAAATATGATTACTGGCGCAGCACAAATGGACGGTGCAATATTAGTGGTATCTGCTCCGGATGGACCAATGCCTCAAACAAGAGAACATATTTTGTTAGCAAAACAAGTAAATGTGCCATCAATGGTTGTATTTTTGAACAAGATTGATATGGTTCAAGACCCTGAATTAATTGAGCTCGTTGAAATGGAAGTACGTGATCTTCTTAAGAAATACGGCTATCCAGGAGACGAGGTACCAGTTATCAAAGGTTCAGCTCTTAAGGCAGTTGAAGGAGATCCTGAAGCTGAAAAAGCGATTGAGGAACTGATGAATGCTGTTGATACGTACATTCCAGAACCAGTACGTGAGATAGATAAGCCATTTGTTATGCCTATTGAGGATATATTTTCAATAAAAGGTCGTGGAACAGTAGTAACAGGCAGAGCTGAAAGAGGAAAGATAAAAGTTAATGACGAAGTAGAGATAGTTGGCATCCGACCAACACGTAAGACTATTATTACTGGGGTTGAAATGTTCAGAAAGAGCATGGAAGATGCCCAAGCAGGTGATAATGTAGGTCTTTTGTTACGTGGTATTGAAAAAGAAGATGTGGAACGCGGGCAGGTAGTAGCAAAACCAGGCACTGTTACACCTCACACGAAATTTTCTGCACAGTTGTACATCCTGAGAAAAGATGAAGGTGGACGTCACACTCCATTTTTCAACGGTTATCGTCCTCAGTTCTTCATTAGGACCGCAGATGTTACCGGTCAGGTAACACTTGAAAAAGGTGTGGAAATGGTTTCTCCTGGTGACGATGTTAAAATAACAGCAGAACTTATAGCTCCTGTCGCAATGGAAGACGGGTTGCGTTTCGCAATTCGTGAAGGTGGTAAGACAGTTGGTGCAGGAGTTATTACTAAAGTTTTGGAATAATATAATACTTTTGTTTGATAATGCCAACAGGTAAGATAAGAGTTCGTTTAAAAGCATACGATCATAGGCTTTTGGAAGATGCCTGTGAGAAGATAGTTGGAGCAGCGGTCAAAACCGGCGGTCGTGTTGTAGGGCCGATACCACTTCCTACAAAACGCTCACTTATTGTAGTAAACAAGGCTGCTTTTAAGCATAAAGATAGTAGGGAGTATTTTGAAATCAGGGAGCACAAACGTCTTATTGATATTGTGAATCCTACTCTTCAGACTATAGATGCATTAACTCATCTTGATATCCCCTCAGGCATTGACGTAGCAATCAAAATGTAATATAATACGCATGCGTGATGTATGCACTCGTATGCGCGCGATATTTATACGTAGATTGGTTTGGTATACAGACCCAATCTGGGTCTTTTTTATTTGGAAAACATGAAGGCTTTTATAGTAGTAAAAAAAAAGAAACAGGAACAAGCGTTTTTAGATAAGCGCCGTATTGTGACGACCTTTCTAAAGGTCATTCCTACCTATGTTGCTGGATACCGTATAGAAAAGACAGATGGTTACTCAAGTGTGGTGTTTGCCTATGGCGAACCAAATAACGATGTCAATAAACCTCAACGTGGACAA
>CAZMTW010000165.1:0-1788 GCA_964569285.1 uncultured Gammaproteobacteria bacterium | reverse complement strand
CACAACAAGATATTCTGTCTACACTGCGTTCTGATAATACACAGAGAATTGATGCCGCTATGATGGCAATCAACGGGCATATTTTTCGGTACTACTATCCTGAGTTATCTACTCAACCTTACGCTACCTATGCTGTTCGTGATAGTATAGAGACGTATGGCACGGTGATTAGTAATACTATCTGGACGTGGAGTTGGGTGTCTGGTGCAGGAGGTCCTGTAACGAGTGGTTATGAAACAACAACCACAACATACGATCCGGATTTAACATATTCCCCTCCTCCCTCATTCCCAACGGAGGATGAGTATGCGTTTATTTCTTGGGAAGAATTAACACTGAATGAACTCTAATGTCACTTCTCTGGCGTAATCCCACGAATCACACTATCGGTATTGATATTAGCGATCATATTATTCGAGCTGTCCTTATTCGGCATAGTAAGCATAAACATGTGCTGAAGAAATTTGATGAAGTCGAACTTGAAGAAGGATGGATTCAAAATGGAGTGATTCAAGATGCTGTTTCCGTGCAAGAGGTACTTAAAGGTTCTTTGCTCAAGACAATTTCTCCTGGATATGGTGCGGCTGTCGTGGGACTTCCAGAAGCACATGGATTTATCAAAACTGTTACTGCTGTTGACGGTGGTCTTGAGGCTGAAGTTGCTCGTCATCTTCCGTTCCCGTATGAGGAAGTTGTAGAAGATTCAATTAATTATGGGCCTACCGCTGATCAACAGCGTATGGTGTATGGTTTTGCTGCCATAAAAAAAGAAGTGTCTGAATCCTATTGGGAAGTCCTGTCTGCACTAGGATTGCATATACGAGCACTGGAGATTGAATCACAGGCAATTGCACGCGCTTATGCGCAAGTACTTACTTCTGTGCAGCAAATTTCTATCTTAGTGGATATTGGAAGAAATCATACTACATTTCTTGTTGTTCAAAATGACCATATTGATTTTACACACACGTCACAAATGATTTCAGGAAAACTACTCACCGCAGCAATTCAAAAACAAGCCGGATGGTCGCTTGACCAAGCAGAGCAACAAAAGATTATAGCTCCGGAAGATCCAACTGTGAAAGCAATTACAACTCGATTTGGCGTCGTCCTTGCAAATGAATTACAACGTGTGGTTGATTTTCACACAGAGCATCAGGCGACACGATCTGGTAATAACTATGTTATTTATCTGACAGGCGGCGGATCACAAATTCCAAACTTACGGTTGTATCTGGAAGATATTATTAAGTATCCTATTCAACCTGCAACACTACCAAAAAATGTGTCCTTACCTAAAAAGATGGTACCGGAACGTTTTTCTTATGGAACTGCTATCGGTCTTGGAATACGGCAATATCTACCACTGTAATATTCAATACTATGTACCACTTTAATTTACTTGCAGACAAACATCAAAAACAAACCAAACGATGGATTATTTTTAAGCATATTGCGAATGGTGTTGTTTTCCTGAATGGTATATTGGTTGTCATAGCAGGTATGATTATTGGAGCCAATATAATATTGAGCAGCCGTTTGGCAGAAGCAAATAATGATGCAGCTCAGCAGTTGGAGCGAGTATCCGCGTCTGATCGGTTGGTTCAGGATGTCTCTGGTTTGAATACAAGAATTGACAGCCTTTCCCGTATTCAAAGCGACCACGCACAGTATCTTGCTCTTATTGAATCATTTGAAGAAATTATTCCTGCATCAATCTCAATTTCTTCAGTGACGATTGACTTCTCAGAGGAATCGATCCGTGTTGCCGGAATTGCAGAAAGTCGA
>CAZMTW010000164.1:0-1792 GCA_964569285.1 uncultured Gammaproteobacteria bacterium | reverse complement strand
CTAGTGTTTCTTCAAGTTGTTGTCCTTTTTGTTCAAATTCAGCCTTCATTTTCTGTGTTTGAGACTCAGAAGCAACTCGGGCAGCATCAATTTTTTTGGTGCTCTCCTTTTCCTTTTCTTTGATTTGATCGATAATGGAGCTATTTTGTGCCATAAATTCTATTTAAAGTCAAGTTTTTTTCCTCTTTTACGTTAAAAAAGCCTGGTATAGTTTATAGTCATTAGGGCCAAACGTCAATTGCTAAATATGTTGTGTCATGTGGATAAGAATTCATACAACCTCGTCTTTACAGCTGTTGACAACGGCAGTATCATGTATCAGTTAATTATTTGGCATATATTATGCTGGTACAAGATCACATTCGCAGAAACCCAATAACAATACAGCATGACAAAACCTTTCGTGAGGCGTTGGAAATAATGGTTTCAAAGAAAACAAACGGGCTGATTGTCGTTGATGAAAATAATAGACCTGTAGGTACAATAGATTCGTTCAATCTTATAAAAGCAATGGTGCCGTCTTATTTACATGCAGATCCAGGTTTGGCCAAATTTGAACCAGAAGATGTCTTTTATAAAGCAGTCTCTCAATCACTCAACAAGACAGTATCGGATATGATGGAGGAATTACATGGAGTTGTGGTCCATGAAGATGATCCTATGATTATGGCAGCGACGCTGGCTTCAAAGCATAACTTTCGATATGTGCCGGTTGTTTCTGAATCCGGCGAGCTTGAAGGATTGGTTTCACGTACAGATATAAAAAGAGCAATGGCTGAATTGCTGAATATTAGCGATAACGTAAAATAATATATGTTTTCTGTAGCTATAGCTGTATTTATTGCCTCGTACACGGCAATTGTTTCTGAGCGCATTCATCGCACCACTGTCGCACTTGCTGGAGCGGTGTTATTAGTTGTGCTTGGTGTTTTACATCAAGAAGAAGCGTTTTCGGCAATTGATTTTAATACCATCGGTTTGCTTATTGGAATGATGATTATTGTTCTGATTACGAGCAAGACTGGTTTGTTTCAGTACGTCGCCATTCGAGCTGCAAAACTTGCAAAAGGTGAACCCGTACGTATTATGCTGTATCTTGCAGTTGTTACTGCTGTTTTTTCTGCTTTGTTAGACAATGTGACAACAATAATGTTGATCGCTCCGGTAACATTCGTGATTGCAGATAACTTGAAGATTAATCCGATTCCAATATTAATAACCGAAATAATCCTTTCGAACATTGGAGGTTCGGCAACATTGATTGGTGATCCTCCAAATATATTAATTGGATCTGCTGCAGGATTATCATTTATGGATTTCTTGGTCAATTTGGCGCCTGTGATCGTTATAATTGTTCCGGTTGTTCTCTACATTATGTATCGGGTATATAGAAAGCAATTGAAGACAACAGATGAGTTGAAAGTGAATATCATGAAAATCGATGTAGCGTCAACGATAAAAGATGTAAAATTGTTGAAAAAGTCTTTGTTTGTCCTTGCAGTAACTATCATTGGATTCCTACTGCATGGCGCATTACATCTTGAACCTGCAACTATTGCGTTGTTTGGTGCAGCATTACTGTTGGTTATTACAGACACACATCCAGAAGAAATCTTGCGCGGTGTTGAATGGACTACAATCATATTTTTTGCAGGATTATTTATTTTGGTCGCAGGTATTGAGAAAGTTGGCGTATTGGAGATGTTATCTGATTGGGTCCTTCGGTTAACCGAAGGTTCTATGCCTGCAACGACAATGGCTATGTTGTGGGGTTCAGGTATATTTTCTTCTT
>CAZMTW010000163.1:0-1811 GCA_964569285.1 uncultured Gammaproteobacteria bacterium | reverse complement strand
TGACCCTGTTAGGTCAATTCCAAAATAGATATTGTAGTGCAGAAATACAGTTTGCTCGGTGTATGGAATTTTCCACAATAGTAAAATCCAAATCGCAGAGTGAATAACTGCAGAAATAATAGCGAGTACATAGTAGATTTTTTTTGTCGATGACTTTCGAACTCCTTTTGGTCCAACACTTGGTTTTGTTTCGATTGCGCTCATATTCTCGTAAGATTATATCATCGGATAGTATACATTCTCTAGACAATACGCGCCATCTTACCCACAATCTGGACTTGCTATCTATTTATTAAAAAAAATGGTATAATTTTCGCAATGTTACATGAAATAAAAATACAAACTGCCCTGATAAAAAGAAACATACTGTCTGAAGGTGAAGACATCCGTCAGTATATGCTTGAGGCAGATCAGAAACACGTAGATTTTGAAGAATATATTGCTCTACGGAAAAAAGTACCGGCTGACTCTGTATATATGGCCGTTGCAGAAAGTTTTGGCGTTAAATACGTTAAACTGGATAAAGTTGACCTTCCTCCGAGTCTGTTGAATTTACTGCCAGAATCTATTGTACAGACACATGAACTAGTGCTATTTGCTGTTGATGTAAAAAACAATATCATCTCTCTTGCAACACGAGATCCAGACGATATTCAGACAACCGATTTTATTCAGAAGAGAATTGGGATGCAGCTATCAATTTTTTATACTGACTCTGCAAGTATTGAAAATATCATCAAACAGTATCACCACACACTGGAAGAAGAAATACAAACATTAACTGAGTCACCTCCAACAGCAGATTCATACAAAGGCTTAACTGATTTACATCGAATTGCACGGGATGTACCAATTATCAAAGTGGTTGATGTGCTTCTTGACTACGCAATATATGAAGGAGCCTCAGATATTCATATTGAGCCAACGGAAAAAGAATTACTTGTACGGTATCGCATAGATGGAATATTGGTTGACGCTATGACTCTTCCGAAATCTATTCAAGCAGCGATGGTGGCTCGAATTAAAGTATTAACGAATCTGAAGATCGATGAGCATCGCATGCCTCAGGATGGACGGTTTAAAATAGAAAAATCTGGCAAGAAAGTGGCATTTCGTGTTTCTATCCTCCCTGTGTATGATGGTGAAAAGGCTGTACTGCGTCTATTAGATGAGTCTGCAAAGGTACTCACATTTGAGCAATTGGGTATGCAAAAGGAACGCGCGGATATTGTCCGCCGCAATATCATGAAACCTCACGGTATTGTGCTGATTACCGGGCCAACTGGATCTGGTAAAACAACCACACTCTACTCTATTTTGAATGTATTAAATACGGCCAAAGTAAATATTAGTACGGTTGAAGATCCAATTGAGTATCGCATACCTCGCGTCAACCAAGCACAGGTCAACCCAAAGATCGGATTTACATTTGCTGTTGGTCTACGCGCTCTTCTCCGCCAAGATCCAAACATTATTATGGTTGGGGAAATTCGTGATAATGAAACAGCTGAAATTTCAGCCCATGCGGCCATGACAGGTCATCTTGTTCTTTCGACACTGCATACAAATGATGCAGTTGGTGCTATTCCTCGGCTCACGGAAATGGGAGTGGCTCGATATTTAGTCGCATCCACTACAAACCTTATTATTGCTCAACGTTTGGTAAGAAAAATTTGTGAATCATGTCGTGTCACTGTCGCGGTCACAAAAAAATTGATTTCTGAAATTGAATTACAGTTTAAATTTCAGGATATCATGGATACGTTATCTCAATATGGTGAAATTGAAACAGGCACGAACGCAACTGATCT
>CAZMTW010000162.1:0-1827 GCA_964569285.1 uncultured Gammaproteobacteria bacterium | reverse complement strand
TGTTGTTGGAGCATTCGGGTTGGCATTACATTTTAATGGTTATTCATGGCACAATTATCAGACAACAATAAATTTGAACAATGGTTCATTCGGTAGGGTTGAGTTTAAAGATAATATCGTTATTGCTGTTGGTGGCCAAGCAACAAAAGGTATTATTTCTATTGGAAGAAGATGAAAGTAATTTTTGATAAAAATATACACGCACCACCCTTAATAAAACAGGACAGTGATGTTCGTACCATCACTGCCCTTTACAGAACAAATAAAATGACTCTACATTGTCCCAATAAAGGACCGCCTTTTTATTTGAAAAACAAAGATAAAAGCATTAAAAGAAAGAATCAAATTAAAATCTTATAATAATAATGGAGATGTATTATGAAATTATATAATCAAATGAAAGTAGCTTTTATTGTGTTAGCAATATTTGTAATAAATTTTACCTATTTAGCTGCACAAAGTATTGTCCATCCTACTGTAACTAAAAAGCCAGTAGGTTTTGCAATTTCCAAACCATTAAGAGATAATCCGGTAGTTTCTTATTCTGATATAGAAAAAAGAGAGGTTCCTATTAATAGAAAGATTAATCCGGATATGAGACCACCAGACTTTAGTAAAAAACTATTTGATCCTGGAGAACAAGTTCAAGTTGGTTCATTAACAAATTACCTTGTTAATAATTATGATGGTCAAAGTACCAATTCTTATCCGCCAGACGCGAATGGTGATGTTGGTAGTCAATATTACTTCCAAGCTGTGAATGAGACTTATGCGATTTATAGGAAATCGGATGGTGTAAAAATTGCAGGACCCTCGGCATTGAATACATTATTCAACTCTTCTTTACCCGGAGCTCAATATAACAACGGCGACCCGATAGTTCTGTGGGATGAACAAGCAGATAGATGGTTGTTTCTTGAACTTTCAGTAACAGGAGCAAATGATTATATATTAATTGCAATCTCAACAACAAATGATCCAACCGGAAGTTGGTATAGTTGGTCTTTTGATGTAGCAGATATGCCTGACTATCCCAAAATTGGTATTTGGCAAGACGGTTATTATATGGCAACAAACAATCCAGGTGGAAATGATGTCTATGTTTTTGATAGAACAGCGATGATTGCAGGTAACGCAAGCCCAACAATGATAGGTTTTGATAATCCAAATCGTCCATCTACCTTCGATGGATTTCATTGTATTTTACCTCTTGATAATGATGGAGCATGGGCTCCAGCTGGAACACCGGGACAATTCATTACTATTGCTGACAACGGTCAAGGAAATACAACTGATGCCCTTTACATTTATGAGTTACAAGCCAATTGGTCAAATCCATCATCCTCAACTTTTTCAAGAACACAAACAATAAACGTCAATTCGTTCAGTGGATATTTCACTCCTAATTGGGAGAATATTCCTCAACCAGGTACAACAAAAAAACTTGATGCTCTCTCCACTATTTTAATGCACAGAGCACAATATAGAAATTTTAACGGGACACAAAAAATTGTTTGCACACACACAATTGCTGAATCAGCAACAGAAGCCGCAATTCGGTGGTATGAACTTGAAAATACAGGTTCAGGATGGTCTATTGCTCAACAAGGGACGTACAATCCGGATAATGTAAGCCGTTGGTGTGCAAGTATTGCGATGAATGACGTTGGGGAAATTGCTATGGGATACTCTGTATCAGATGGTTCTTCAACCTACCCCGGTATCAGATTTTGTGGACAATCAAATACGGCACAGGCAGGGATTATGGATATTGCAGAAACTACTATTTGGGCAGGGAACTATTCCCAAACATATTCAGAACGATGG
>CAZMTW010000161.1:0-1848 GCA_964569285.1 uncultured Gammaproteobacteria bacterium | reverse complement strand
TAAAGAAACAAGCGGCCCATGGCACTACCGTTGGTGGCGATTTAAAAGAATACTGCAACTAAGTTTTTTTGCACTTCTTTATATTGTATTGTGGCTCGCCCCAGTAATTACTTTCTTTGATGAAGAAAGTATGTATGGGTGGATTTGGCTCGGCGTATTCGCCATACTAGCTCTCTACCTCGTATCTCTATGGCTGTTAGTATCACAAGATGGTCGTGATATCCCTCTAAAATATAAAATACTTCAGTCACTTCTCGGAGCCTTCAACAAACTAATGTTTAATATTTTTTACTTGGTTGCTTTCTTCTTCGTAATTACTACAATAAATAACTACCTATTTTCATTCTTAGAGTAATTTACTGACAGAACACCACTTCCTCAGATGATAATCCTAACTCTTTTGCGAACCACTCACGAGCAGTTTCTTTGTCACCAACCGCATCAATCAGCTTTGCTTCAAGTGCCAGTGAGCCCGGCATAGATGAACCATCAGCAAGCTTTGCTACATCTTCTACAGGCAAATTACGGTTATTGGCTACTTGTCGTACAAACTCATCGTGCCAAATAGACAAATCACGCTCCAGAAGCGTTCGTTCCTCAGCTGTAAGAGGCTTGTCTGGAGCACCATAATCTTTGAACTTTCCCGAGGTTAGTGATACATAATCTATGCCTTGCTCGGTATTTTGTTTTGAATAATCAAGATACGACATTGTTATGCCAATTGACCCAACATCTGAAAATGGTGAAGCAATGATAGTGTCTGCCCCTGATGCAATGAGATACCCGGCTGAAGTACCCGAATCTGCAATATAAGCTGCGTTAGGCATTACACTCTTCTTAAGCTCTGCAGCTATAAGTTCAGCGGCTGCCGCAGAACCTCCAGGAGTATCAATAAGTGCCATAACTCCAATAATGCCCGGTTCAGATTCTGCTCTACCAAGTAACGACAAAGTGTCACTCATATTGGTTGAGACTATCTCATTACCAAATTTATCATACCTAACACCATATGAGTGGACCTCACCCAAGATTGGCACCACTGCGATATTGCAGTAACCATCTCCAATGTAGTTGCTAGCATTGTATCCACTCCATTCATCATGCCAATCTCCCCAGAGCTTAAGGCCCAAATAAAAGATAACGGGGAGAAGAATAGCGATTAGGAAAATTGGACCGATGATTTTTATAGTTGTTTTCATAATTTTTATTTAGACTTATCCTTCACTCGGCGAGGATCAGAACCACTGGCTGGGCCGATTACACCACCTTCTTCTAGGAGGTCTATGAGGCGAGCGGCTCTGGAGTAGCCGATGCGGAGTTTGCGCTGGAGGTACGAAGTGGAGGCTTTGCCGGCTTCAATCACTGCCTCCTTTGCCTCTTCATACAGGTCGTCACTTTCGTCGTCCATCCAGGAATCAAAAAAAGTATCGGAATCTCGCTGGGGACTCAGGTCGAGCATCATCTCTTTATCCACCTCGTCCTTATATTTTTTAATATTCGCTTTTATCTCACTCGATTTTATATGTGCCATCTGCACACGACGTGGGATTGGTGAATCGAGCAAATACATGAGTGCATCACCGTAGCCGACCAGCTTTTCTGCTCCAGACATATCTAAAATGGTTCGTGAGTCATACACTGACGCAACTGAAAGTGCAATACGTGTCGGGATATTTGCCTTTATGCTACCTGTGATAACATTTACAGAAGGACGTTGTGTCGAAACAATTAAATGGATACCTACAGCACGGCACATTTGCAATAAACGAATGATATTCGCTTCGAACTCCTTTGGATACACCGCCATAAGGTCTGCCAGCTCATCAATAATGAATACAATATATGGGA
>CAZMTW010000160.1:0-1859 GCA_964569285.1 uncultured Gammaproteobacteria bacterium | reverse complement strand
GGAAAAATACACGATATTTCAGAGAGAAAATGGTAGAAGCTGGTTACACGGTTCCAGTTTCAGAGCATCCTATTGTTCCTATTATGATCGGAGATGGAAAAGCAGCTGCCGATATGGCAAGCGACATGCTTGAAGAAGGTATTTATGTCATAGGATTCAGTTTCCCTGTTGTACCTAAAGAAAAAGCTCGTATTCGTGTACAAATTTCAGCAATTCATACAACTGAGCAAATCGATATCCTTGTAGGAGCGTTTGCGAAGTTGGGGAAGAAATACGGGATCTTGGGTTGATCTCATTTAATCATCTGTTATAATACGTTCCGTATGAAAGCACTCATTACCGCAGGTGGACGAGGTACGCGATTGCGACCCATCACCTATTCCATGAACAAACATCTTATTCCAGTTGGCAATGTGCCAATGATTGTTCATGCACTCAAAAAAATTGCAGAAACAGGGATCACAGAGGTTGGTATTAATATTAATGAGGGTGACACTTCTATTGAAGATTTATGTGGCGACGGTTCAGAATGGGGATTGAAGATTTCGTATCTGGAACAGATCGGCGGTGCACTTGGTCTTGCTCACATTATTAAGAATGGAAGAAAATGGTTAGGAGATGATGATTTTATCTTTTACCTTGGTGATAACATCATACTTGGTTCGTTGAAGGAGTTTGTAGACAATTTCAAAAAAAGCGGAGCCAATGCATATCTCGCGCTGTCAAAAGTGCACGATCCAGAACGGTTTGGTGTGCCGGAGATAAACGAAGCAGGAGAAATTGTACGAGTTCTGGAGAAACCAGAAAATCCACCAAGCGATTTTGCAGTTACTGGTATCTATTGTTACGACAAAACTGTCCACGATGCAATTGATGCAATTAAACCGAGCCCTCGCGGTGAGTTAGAAATTTCTGACACGCATACGCAGATGATTCAAAGTGGTGGAGTGGTGAAGTATGAAGTGGTTGAAGGATGGTGGAAGGACACGGGTAAACCGTATGATTTGATTGAAGGGAATGCATTACTGCTAGATGGAATGGCGCATGCCAATAACGCGGGAGAAGTTGAGGACGGTGTAGAAATTATTGGAGATGTCGATATTCAGGAAGGAGCCAGGATTCTTGGTCGTTCAGTAATTCACGGGCCTGTCAGTATTGGCAAGAATGCGATAATTCGAGATGCTATTATTGGTCCGCACACGACAATAGGTCATATGACTGAGGTTTCTGGTGCAACTATTCAAAATTCGATTATTATGGATGAAGCTGATATTGAGACAGCTGAAACAATTACTGAAAGTATTATTGGGCACAATGCCAGAATTTCTTCTGCTCACAAAACAAAACCGTCGGGTCATAAAATGATCATCGGTGAAAACGCACAATTGGAGCTGTAGAATATGTTGGTACGGGATGTGAAAGATTGTACGGAGATAATTGCTGGGGACAAAACCATTTTAAGAGAAGTTCTTCATCCAAGCTCGTCGGATGTACATATTGGGTATAGTATTGCGCAGGCAACTGTTCAGGTTGGAGGAACCTCTGCACCTCATCAGATGAAAACTTCTGAAGTGTACTACATTCTAGAAGGTGCCGGTCGTATGAGTATTAATGAAGAGCATCAAGAAGTAAGCACAGGTCAAGCAATCTATATTCCGCCAAATGCGATACAATATATTAAAAATACGGGCGAGCACGATCTCGTCTTTTTATGTATTGTCGATCCAGCCTGGAAGCCAGAAGATGAAATAATACTCGATAACAAATAGCACAATCTATGAATACGATTATAACTGGCTCACTTGCAATAGACAGAATTATGAATTTTCCTGGTGCGTTTCAGGAGCACATTCTTCCAG
>CAZMTW010000159.1:0-1865 GCA_964569285.1 uncultured Gammaproteobacteria bacterium | reverse complement strand
AGGCGATTTGGAAAGTTCTTACCATGTTCAGCCCTGGAGTAATGCTCTGGGAAATTCTTAAAAATATGGTATAATAAATATATGAAAGTACTATATTCAAGAACAGGGTTATTCGTAGTACTTGGGAGTGTATGTATACTACTCTTTTTTGTATTTTCACCTGCAGAAGCAGCGGATTGTTCTCTCTCACCAATCCCACTTGAGGTAAAACTTGGAACGAACATTAGTCAATCTACAGGCCTCACAAACTATATTGCACAGCTATACACGTTCATCGTCGGGGCAATTGGTGTTCTTGCGACAGTAATGATTATGTTTCACGGATTTGGATGGGTTATTGCAGCTGGTAATGCAGAAGCGATAACAAAAGCAAAAGCCGGAATAGTGAGCGCACTTATTGGCCTTGTACTTGCCTTTGGAGGTTATACACTATTAAATATTATCAATCCTGCAACAGTCAATTTGGGAGATATTTGTCCAGCAGAAATTGGTTTTCAATCAGCTGAAGATGCGAATAGAATACAGTGGGAAAAATGTCCAGGAGGACTGGATACTGAGTGTACGGGGTTTGATTACTGTGGCACAGCCGGAGCCTGTAAATGCGAAACAGTTGATAAAGTGTGTCGACCAACTGGCGTTCAAACACTGGGGTCAGGGTTGCGTTGCAAGGATGCAAATAATTGCACACCTCCATTACAATGTTTAGGAGGAAATAATATATATCCAGGAACATGTGTTGTTGGTACCGAGGGTACAGTGTGTACGTTGGGTGGTAATGAATGTCTTCCTGGTATGACGTGTGTAATGACAGCCGAGGGTAACTCAACCGTTGCGAGTGTGGGCCAATGCCTTGCAGCCACGGGACGATCAAATCTAGAAAGTTGTGACAACGATGAGCAATGTGCATCAAAAATATGCCATTCATATTCAAAGCATTGTGATTCTGGTATTGGTGACAGTGAAAGTTATCAGGATTGCGGGAACGAAGGCTCGCAGTTGAATTGTCAACCAGGATATATTTGCAAAGGAACAGCTTTGAGCAGAACATGCACTCCTAAAGTAGAAAACGATGCATGTGACGAAGCCAACAGAGCAGGTATTAGTGGCACAAACGCTTTGTGTAATCCAACTTCTACATCATCATTATTTTGTGTAGAAAATAATGGAGACGGTGTTGGAGAAGCAGACAAAGAGTGTTTTGATGGTTCAATAGGAGACCCGTGCGATAGTAGTAGTGAGTGTGCTCCGGGTGGAGTATGTAAAACCATATGCGAAGAAGGTTTAGTTCGTGATGCTATACGTATTTGTTCAGAAGGGGTTCCGGGAAATAATCCATGTCTAGTAAATGATGATTGTGATATTCCACCATTCAGTGCTCCATTCTGTGTTGGTCAGGCTTATTGGTACAATTATAACAACGAACGAACAGCGATGTGTCCAGGAACATCCGGACAAAATCCAATATGGATTGGTACATGTCAAAATGGAACAGAAGGTTCCAAGTGTGATGAGGATAGTGACTGCCTTGATCTCGATTTTAATCCAAACACAAGTAATTGTCGCCCTTCAGACCGGGAATGCCATGCAATCATATAATGATCATTTGTAATTAACCAAAGCAATCGCATGACTCTTTCACCGATCGTAAAACGTATTCTCATTGGATCAGTATTTGTTATTGCTGTTCTTGCTCTCGCATATTTGCTGTACATAGTTTTTTTCCGCACAACACCGACGCCACCAGCTCCAGTGAATGTGAATAATGGAAATATTGCCCTTCCAAACATCAACGAGACATTACAGAATATCAATAGAGAAAACACCAACGTTGATACGACCATACCCAGTGTAGATACATTTGAAGA
>CAZMTW010000158.1:0-1923 GCA_964569285.1 uncultured Gammaproteobacteria bacterium | reverse complement strand
AAAGATGTGAAGGATTCTTCATTATATCTTTCACATGGTGAACATGGAAAAGTTGTTGATGTAAAAATCTTCACAAAGGAAAATGGTGATAAATTGCCAGCAGGTGTAACCCGAACTATTCAAATTGCAATTGCGCAACTGCGTAAGATTCAAGTTGGAGATAAGATGGCTGGACGTCATGGTAACAAAGGTGTTATCTCGCGCGTGGTCCCTGTCGAAGATCTACCATACATGGAAGATGGTACACCAGTTGATATTATCTTGAATCCTCTTGGTATTGTGTCTCGTATGAATTTGGGACAGGTATTGGAAGCTCATCTTGGTATGGCCGCTTCGCGACTTGGATATCGTGTTGCAACTCCTGCCTTTGACGGTGTGCCTGTTGATACGATTCGTGATGAATTGGAAAAAGCTGGTTTCCCTCGAGATGGGAAAGTAATGCTTCATGACGGTCGAACTGGTGAACAGTTTGATTTACCGGTTATGTGTGGGTACTCCTATATGTTGAAATTGAACCATATGGTGGATGACAAGATTCACCAACGCTCAATTGGTCCATACTCACTCGTGACTCAGCAACCACTTGGTGGTAAAGCACAGTTTGGTGGACAGCGATTTGGAGAAATGGAAGTATGGGCACTTGAAGCATATGGTGCAGCACATACATTGCAAGAAATGCTGACAATCAAATCTGATGATGTTCCTGGTCGTTCAAAAGCCTATGAGGCAACGATTAAGGGTGAGGATATTGAAAAGGTAAATGTTCCAGAATCCTTTAACGTGTTGGTGCGTGAATTGAAAGGATTGTGCCTTGATGTGGAATTATTGAATGATAAAAAAGAGGTGGTTGATGTCTCCGCGATTATTCGTCCGGATGACAACGATCGAAGATCACCTGAAGAAGCAAATGAATCTTCACCAGAAGAAGGAGTTGTCAAAGTGGCAGCTGCCCGATCCTCTGAGGTAGAAGCGGTGGAAGAAAAAAACTAATCAATATTGAATAGCATTTGAAATTATGGGATATCGAGATAACAATACAACACAGGGATCTGACTTCTCCGCCATTCGATTGAAGTTAGCATCACCGTTAGAAATAAGAAAATGGTCATTTGGTGAAGTTGTTCGACCAGAAACTATCAACTACCGCACACAAAAACCAGAAAAAGATGGATTGTTTTGTGAGAAAATTTTTGGTCCGTCAAAAGATTGGGAATGCTACTGTGGCAAATACAAACGTATTCGTTACAAAGGCATCGTGTGTGACAAATGTGGTGTTGAGGTTACACGTTCAATTGTTCGTCGTGAACGAATGGGACACATTGACCTTGCTGCTCCTGTAACTCATATTTGGTTCCTCCGTGGTGTACCCTCTAAAATTGGATTGTTGTTAAATCTTTCAACACAGGCTTTGGAAAAAGTGGTGTACTTTGCGAACTACATCATCACTGAAGTGAATGATGAGCTTCGTGATTCGACATTGACTCAGATTGAAGGTGAGCTTGATCAAAAGGGAAAGCAGATCCGAAATGAGATTACACAGCAGATGGGTGAAATCAAACAACGACGTGATCATGCCGCGCAAGAAGCTGGTGGTGAATTAAAAGCAAAGCCAGAAAAAGAGTTTGAGCAAGAATTGATCAACTCTGCTGTTATGCGAGATGAGAAGTTGAAAGACCTTGAGGATGCAGCAGATATTGCACGAAAGGAATTGAAACAACTTTCACCACTTCAAATTATTTCTGAAAGTGAGTACTATGATCTTTCATTGAAATATGGACATGTATTTGATGCAGCTATTGGTGCTGAGGCATTTACACAGTTGTTGACAGGTATTGACCTCGACGTGTTAAAGAAAGAATTGGAAGATGAATTAGTTGAAGCAACAAAGAACAAGAGGCATCGTTTATTGCGTCGTTTTAAATT
>CAZMTW010000157.1:0-1978 GCA_964569285.1 uncultured Gammaproteobacteria bacterium | reverse complement strand
AAAAACTCTAAAATGACCTTCTTGTAATGCACAAAAGGTATTCTATCTTCTATGAGCACGAATCAAAAACGACCGTCACAGACGGCTATTTCCTCAAATTTTACGCCAAAATTAGCTCAAATCCTACTTGTCTTTCTTCACGCTCAACTTTATCTGATCTCCTTTTACACCAACAGAAACAGTCTTATTTTCAACAGCAGTTTTGCCAATGATCAACATCGCCAACGGATCAAGAATCTGCTGTTGAATCAAACGTTTCAACGGTCGAGCACCATATACAGGATCGTATCCCTTTGTTGCTAGCAACTCCTTGGCCTCCTTCGTGAATACCAATGTAATCTTTTTTTCTTTTACACGCGCCTCCACTAACTCTAGCTGAATATCAACGATATGTTTCAAATGTATCGGCAACAGTCCATGGAATATAATTGTCTCATCAATTCGATTCAAAAATTCTGGCTTAAAGTGATCACGCAACATTTCCATAACTTTTTCATGCACCTCAGTTTCCATTGCACCAACCTTCTTTTCTTCTTCATCTTTAAAACCAATACGCGATCCATTCTGTTGAGCAAAATCCTGCAACACTGAACTTCCAATATTCGAAGTCATAATAATAATCGTATTACGAAAGTTCACCTTACGCCCTTTCGCGTCGGTCATGTGACCATCATCCAAAATCTGCAACAATACATTAAACACATCTGGATGCGCTTTTTCTATTTCATCAAATAGCACAACCGAATACGGACGGCGACGAACAGACTCTGTTAACTGTCCTGCTTCATCATGACCGATATATCCTGGAGGCGAACCAATCATCTTCGATACGGAATGCTGCTCCATATACTCCGACATATCAACACGCACCATGGCATCTTCATCATTAAACATGAAATCGGCAAGTGCTTTTGCAAGCTCGGTCTTCCCTACTCCAGTTGGTCCCATGAAAATAAATGAACCAATAGGACGGCGCTCGTCAGAAACACCTGCACGTGAACGGCGGATTGCATTCGCTATTGCAGAAATCGCATCTTTCTGACCAACAACACGCTCTCCAAGCACTTCTTCCATATCTTTCAACTTCTCACTTTCTGATTCAAGCAAACGATTCAAAGGAATGCCGGTCCATCGTGCAGTCACTGTAGCAATTTCCTCTTCTGTTACCTCTTCTTTTAAGACGCGCTGTTTCTTTTGAACCTTATCCATCTTTTTCTGCAACTCATCTATTTCTTTTTCCAAGCCAGGAATCTTTCCATACCGAATCTCTGCCACTTCGCGCAATTCTGACGCACGTTCTTTAATATCTGCCTCACCACGCAATCGATCAATGTCTTCTTTTTTGGAATGAATACCTGCCAAAATATCTCGCTCATTCTTCCACTGCAATTCTAACTGTGAAGACGAGTCTTTCAACTCAGACAACTCCTTGTCAATTTTTGAAATCTTTTCTTTATTCGCAGTTTTGTCCTTCTTTAACGCTTCCTTTTCCACCTCTAACTGCATCATGCGACGTTTCATCTTATCCAACTCTTCAGGCATAGAATCAATCTGCATACGCAACGCAGCAGCAGCTTCATCAATCAAATCAATGGCCTTGTCCGGTAAAAATCGATCAGCAATGTACCGGTGAGATAACTCTGCAGCAGAAATCAATGCCTCATCAGTAATGCGAACACCATGATGCACTTCATACTTCTCTTTAATCCCACGTAAAATAGCAATGGTATTTTCGACCGAAGGCTCCCCAACATAAATAGGCTGAAAACGCCTTTCCAAAGCTGCGTCCTTTTCAATATATTTTTGGTACTCCTTCAACGTTGTTGCACCTATAGCGTGCAACTCACCACGCGCTAGGGCAGGTTTCAATAGATTTGCAGCATCAACTGTCCCTTCTGTTCCTCCAGCACCAACCAACGTATGCATTTCATCAATAAACAAAATCACTCGTCCTTCTTGATTCTCAACTTCTTTCAAC
>CAZMTW010000156.1:0-1980 GCA_964569285.1 uncultured Gammaproteobacteria bacterium | reverse complement strand
CCGCGACCGCCAGGACAGTGCCCCAACGGTTTTTGAATGTGCGCATGAAAGCCATTTTGTACTCCAGTGCGCGTTCTAAAGCTCTCCACAACGGAATACCCAATTGTAGATGCTCAAGATCTGGTTTGTGTCACCAGAGGAGAAAAGATGAAGGTGAACATCACCTCGCCTCTAGATAGGTAGAAACACAAAGACGTCCCGAGAGGACGTCCATGCATGTAGTATAGGTGATATTGTGTAACGTGCAAGCGATGCACTTGTCCACTTATCACCAGACGGCGCTGTTATTGCATTGCCTGCGGTTCGTATACGAAGTCAGTCAGGTCAATTGAAGCTACAATAGAATCAAACTCGTCGAAGAGAGCGCGAATCTCGAGTGGTGAGGTGTCTGAGATATCGCTACTGTCGACAACAACGGTGTTCTGTGCTGCATCAGTATATATTTCCGAGTCACCAGGGTTGATCGAAAGCGAAATGCGGATATCATCTTTATACATTGTATATCGTTTTTCTAGAATTGTACCTTCATTGCCGCCAACATAGACCTTGGCTCGGTATCCATTATCTAGAGTAACAACTGGGCCGAGTGTTTTTTGAGAGATCGTTGGTGCAGTGTCTTCTGTAGCAACTCGATCACGATCCTCCGCAAATGTATCTACTGTTGAACCATATCCATCTCCAAGCCCGACCCAATCTTCCAGCGCCATATCTTCCATTTCATCAATATGAGCAAATGAGACAAAAATAAGCTTGTCAGGAAACGCTCCTTCAATACCACCAGGTTGTGAAAATACGGACCAATCAGATGGAATATCAAGTGAGAACCCATACGTACTATCAACAATAGTTGTTGTTTCAGTAGTTGGTGTTACTTCTTCATAAACAACTTCTTTTTCCACAGTCGCCTCATTCACTTCTGCTACTTCAGGTGTCTTGTTCGCAGTATACGTAATACTGTTTTCAAGAACGTCATCCTGACTCTCGGCCAAAATATCAAATTGAAGAACTAAATACACCGCCCCGATAAAAAAAACGCACCCGAGAAGGGCAAATAGTACATAACGTGAACTGCTACTCATATTTTTTATATTAATAGTTTAATGTGATAATAACATATATTGGAAAAATGCAATAAATAGTGCTATAATTAGCTCATGTCTAAAACAGTAGCTATTTTAGGTGCGGGCTTTGGTGGATTATCTGCCGCTCTTGAATTTGCCCAATTAAAAAAGAAACTCAGCACAGACGAACAGTTTGAAGTTGTGCTTATAGATAAAAATGGCTATCAATTGTTCACTCCAGATCTCTACGAAATAGCATCCGCATCAAGGGAGATTACGAGTGAAGAGCAATTGAAAGAAACTATCTGTTTAAATGTGAGCGTTGCACTTGGGCAAAAGAGTATCACCTTTCTTAAGGCAGAGGTGACAGGTGTGGATACCTCAAAACAAATTGTCTCAACAAGCAAGAAAGATGTGAAGTATGACTATTTATTAGTTGCACTCGGAAGTGAATCATTCTATTTTGGTATTCCAGGAATGAAAGAGAATTCAATTGGACTAAAGCAGATTAATGAAGCAACGGAGATTCGTTCAACCATCCACAAGCTGGTTGAGAAGAAAGATAACGTTCATGTACTTGTATGTGGAGGTGGCCCTGCAGGAGTTGAGCTGGCTGCTGAAATGCGCATAGCATGCAAGAACAGTACAACGGGTACGTGCCCGGCAATTACCATTGTTGAGGGGCAGTCTACTATACTTGCACCGTTTCCTATTAAAGTACAAAAGAAAGTGACGCAACGAATGAAGGTGTTGGGCGTAAAGCTGAAAACCAATTTTTTTATAGCAAAAGCAGAGCCTGGCAAGGTAACATCGAAAGAAGGAGAAGAGCTCAGTGGCGATTTAATTGTATGGACTGGCGGTGTGACCGCAAGCACGTTACTTGGCTCAACTGGATTACAGCTAACAAAAAAAGGACAAC
>CAZMTW010000155.1:0-2025 GCA_964569285.1 uncultured Gammaproteobacteria bacterium | reverse complement strand
GAGAGAGAGAGTAAGGTGGGCGGCGATATCGGAAATATGCCAAATTAGTCGAGGAAGAGTTATGTCAAAAGATTATCTAAAAACAAATGCGGGCGAATATCCAGTCTACTCATCGCAAACAACAGATGATGGTGTTTTTGGGCGTATCAATACCTACGACTATGACGGGGAGTATGTAACTTGGACAACGGATGGAGCAAATGCCGGTTCGATTTTCTATCGTAATGGAAAGTTCAGCCTCACAAATGTTTGCGGGCTTTTGAAAGTCAAAGCTGAAGATGTAAATACAAAATTTCTCGCATACATACTTGCTACTGTTGCTAAAAAATATGTCAGTGCTGGAATGGGTAACCCCAAACTCATGAGTAATGTTATGGCGAATGTGAAGGTTTCAATTCCACCTCTCGCCGAACAAGAGCGGATCGTAGGAATTTTAGATAAATTTGATGCCCTCGTGAATAACATCTCAATCGGTTTACCAGCCGAGCTTTTGGCTCGTAGACAGCAATATGAATACTACCGAGGGAAGCTTTTAACTTTCAATGAATATGTCAAATAACAACAAATACAATCTGGTTGCGGAGAATCCCCAAAGCACTGTTGTGGGCGAGTATGTGGCGGACGGTGTGCGTGTTGCTCATTATCAAAGTGAAGCCGATTTGGAGCAGGCTTTTATCAAACAACTTGAGACGCAAGCGTACGAATATCTGCCTATTACATCCGAAGTTGATTTGGTATTGAATTTGCGCAAGCAACTGGAGAAACTCAATGAGTTTACTTTTACCGATAGCGAATGGGAACAGTTTTTTGTTAGTGAACTTGCTAATCCAAATCAAAGCATTGCTGAAAAGACCGCCACCATTCAAGAAGACCACATCAAAAACCTGACGCGCGAAGATGGCACGACCAAGAATGTATACCTAATAAAAAAGGACAACATTCACGACAATAGTTTGCAGGTAATCAATCAATACGCCACTGAAGACGGTCAGCGTGCCAACCGTTATGATGTGACAGTGCTGGTGAATGGCTTGCCTTTGGTGCATATCGAGCTCAAACGTCGCGGTGTGGCTATTGCCGAGGCATTCAATCAGATCAACCGTTACAGCCGAGAAAGTTTTTGGGCATCAAGCGGACTTTTTGAATATGTGCAGTTGTTTATTATTTCCAACGGCACCCATACTAAATATTACAGTAATACCGTTCGCTCGGAACATATCAAAGAAGCTGGCGAAGGCGTAGTGAAAAAAGGCAAACGCTCAAGCAACAGTTTTGAGTTTACCAGCTGGTGGGCAGATGCTACCAACAGACCGATTACGGATTTAATGGATTTTGCCAAGACATTTTTTGCCAAGCACGCGCTACTCAATATCTTGACCAAGTACTGTGTGTTCACTACGGATCACCAACTCTTAGTGATGCGACCGTATCAGATAGTGGCTACGGAGAGAATACTCAGTCGTATTGAAGTCAGCACCAACTACAAGAAACTTGGCACGGTTGAAGCAGGTGGGTACATTTGGCACACGACCGGATCGGGAAAAACTTTGACCAGTTTCAAAACCGCCCAGCTCGTGAGTAAGCTCCCATATGTGGACAAGGTGGTGTTTGTGGTTGATCGCAAAGACCTGGATTATCAGACTATGCGAGAATACGACAAGTTTGAGAAAGGTGCGGCTAATAGCAATACCAGTACGGCAATTTTGAAGAAGCAACTGGAAAATACGAACGCGCGAATTATCATCACCACCATTCAGAAACTCGATCGTTTTATTGGGCGCAATTCCGAGCATGCGATTTTTGATGGGCATGTGGTGCTTATCTTTGACGAATGTCATCGTTCCCAGTTTGGCGATATGCACGCCGCTATTACCAAAACATTCAAGAATTACAACCTGTTTGGTTTTACTGGTACGCCGATTTTTGCCATGAATGCGTCTGCTGGAGGACGACCGGATTTGAAAACTACAGAGCAAGCTTTTGGTGAAAAATTGCACACCTATACAATCGTGAATGCAATTGCTG
>CAZMTW010000154.1:0-2104 GCA_964569285.1 uncultured Gammaproteobacteria bacterium | reverse complement strand
AGAATTCGTAAATTTATCTAAATTTGTTATGCTGCCAATTAAGGCTCTCATGGCCTCGTCAGATGCCTGATGATATTCTTCTTCAACGTCATTGTCTAAATTGTATGTTTGTATTTCGCCCCATGGCCTACGAATTCGAATTTGTGAACTAGGCGCACCTTCTTCTTTTTCAAGAATTGTAAGTAAATATTCGCCATACTTTGTTTGTGATACCCCATAAGCCACTTGAGTATTTCGAAATGAAACCTGTTCCATTTTGAAACGAACAACTAAAGGGTTGGCAATAATTACTATTTTCAACCCATCTATTTTATACTCCGACTCGTCTGGCAAGCATAATCGAACACCCGGCTTCATGCCTAAAAAAAGATTCCATCCGCGTCCATCGTTCTCATTCATTTTCCCAATTGTGGCATCAAAGATTTGTTTTTTAGATAAAGCAGCATTGACAATTTCTTCCGCGGTTGCGCGGAATTTACCGTCAGGATCTAACACCTTCGTTTTCATTGGAATGCCATTACTAAAAATGTCGGCCACGGGTGCGGATAGAACGGGAATAACAAGGGTTACAGCATTGATTGAAGCAAAAAATAAATTTGAGTATCGCCCCACATACTTTGTCCAATCTACCTGTGTAGCGGCTTCTAAGGTGATAGGTTCGGCTCCCATAGCCAAAGCTTTTGAAAATGCTGCTTCTGTAAAACCCGATTTAGATACAAGCACAAGTTTTTGAGTTGGAAGATCCTGATGTTTAGAACACATTTGTTCAACCCACTCAACCGATACTGGTCTAACTTTGCTTGTACACTCTATTGAGATTATCAGCTCATAATCAACAACAACTGCGCGAATAACAACATCGACCTCACGCAACTGCCCAGTTCTAATATCGCGCAACATATCAGATTCGGCAACTTTACAAGGATATGCTAACTGTTGATGTATCGAAAGTATTAGGTCTTGAAATATATTATGACGTTTAGGCATTTGTT
Source organism: uncultured Gammaproteobacteria bacterium (assembly GCA_964569285.1). Lineage (GTDB taxonomy): Bacteria > Patescibacteriota > Patescibacteriia > UBA9570 > XYC2-FULL-38-9 > CAZMTW01. The sequence goes on along the minus strand of CAZMTW010000154.1, from coordinate 1,112 downwards.
ATTCCAACCAACATTCTAACTATTTGACACCTTACAAATTATTTTACGGTAAGAAAAACTGGTGTGTCACATGAACGCGGTTATTTATAACTATGAATTTTCATCGGGATGTTCAGACGGTATTGTTGACGATTGACTTGAGGTAATTTGAATACTTGTTAAAGCATTATTGGCTTTACCAACATGTCCTTTTAAGTCATGTTTTGAGTATTCAAGCATTGTTATTGCCTTTGAATATCGATTTTCAATTTCCTCTCCAATATCGGCGATGCTCTTTTGAACCACTTGAATATTGGCGTTCAATTTTTCCAAATCAATTTTTCGTGATGTTCTCAAGACTGTATCAAAAACAAGCAAAAGATAGGGAAGAAACATACTGTAGCTTACGACAACTACTTGATATTTACGGGTTTCTATATTCACAGTTGGGCAAATATCATAAACCGCATCAGGAATAACAGCAATTCCAAAGGAGGTAGTTATGCCAGGTTCTATGTATTTCTGTACCTCTTTCGCTTTGTTGATTACATTTTTTTCAATCTGCTCTCGCAATTTTTTCTGTTCGGCAGGTTCATTTGAATCGCTAAATTGCTCCAACGGATTGGTCGCAGCCCATTTACTATCAATTGGAAGAATCAATCCATTTGATAGTCGCAATCCAAACTCAACAATCTTATTTCCCATCCGAAAATTTTGAACCTGCCACTCAGGCGGAAGTTTTGAGATAATATTTTCTATAACGCGCTCACCTGCCGCCCCTTTTGACCCACTTCCTGCGATTATTGTTTCAAGTCGTCCTATTGAGTCTGCCGTCTGTTTTTCAACGCCAGATCTGGCTTTGATATCAGCAGTAAGGGATGCTGTTTGGACGCGAACATCTTGAATCGCCTGTGTGAGATTTTGCAAAGGAGTTGACACATCGTTTGAAGTGGCAGGTTTACGCAGTTGGAGAATCAAAAGTGTCGCTATCAAAACACACAAGAGACCAATTACTCCGATTAGAATTACGATTAACATTGTGTCCATTTTGCTTACCTCCGTCATTTGATATCGCAAGTATACAACAAAACAGGCGCGCCGCAACAGGCGTGCCTGTTTACAATCAAGACATC
>CAZMTW010000153.1:0-2131 GCA_964569285.1 uncultured Gammaproteobacteria bacterium | reverse complement strand
CACTACTATCAAAATATTGTCGAGCAGTTACCGCAGAGTGATATTTTTGTTTTGGATAATAATAAACACGAACTTCTTTCACCACACGCATGGGTATGGCCAAAATGGTTACCCGGAGTTATCAATTCATATCGTGCTATAAAGAAATATAATTTTGAACATATTCTTGTAGGGCAAGTACTTCCTATTGGTACGATTGCACTTATCATGAAGCTGCTGACACCTATTCAATATACGGTCATGACTCATGCGATGGACATTACGACACCAACTGGACCAGAAGGAAATGTACTAAAAAAATGGTTAATGAAACGTATTCTGCGTCATGCATTTAGAGTGACGACAGTCAGCAGCTACACTCGTAACAAACTTGAAGAGCTCGGCGTACCTTCAAAAAAAATCGTCACCGTATATCCTTGTCCTCATCTAGACGGAACGCATATTTCACCATCGAAGGAGGAAATGGAGAATCTCGATACCTCATACAGTCTGCACAACAAAAGAGTCGTACTGAGCGTTGGTCGTCTTGTTCAACGCAAAGGGTTTGATCGCACTCTCGAAGCATTTGCTCAAGTTGCACCTGACCATAAGAATACAAACTATGCCATTGTTGGAGAAGGTCCGTATAAGGATGATTTGCTCCATATAGCAAAAACCCTAGGCATTGAAAATCGAGTTCAATTTACCGGCTCCATTGATAACAAAGAACTCGCTCAATGGTATCTTCGCTGTGAGCTATTTCTAATGCCATCGCGAGAACTTGATAATAACGACGTAGAGGGATTTGGAACCGTATTTTTAGAGGCCAACAGCTTTGGGAAGCCTGTTATTGGTGGAAAGAGTGGTGGTATCAGCGATGCTGTTGTTGATGGGGAAACTGGATATCTGGTGGACCCAACGGATGTTACTATGATTGCAACGGCAATGAATAGACTACTCAACGAAGAATCAACGGCAATTCAATTGGGTCACCAGGGATTCAAACGAGTGCAGGATATTTTTCAATGGAAACAGCAAGCAAAAAAAATTAAAGATATCCTTTCATGAGCAAGCCTACACTTCTCATGTTGAATATGTCTCACCAGTTCGATTGGGACAAGGGTATTGTGAATCGCAATTATCACGTATTGAATGCGTTGATTCATAGTGGTGAATATGAAAAAGTCATTTCCGTTGATTTCTTTCCATTTACGTTCAAGAAACGAATAAAAATGATACTTAAAGGGAAGTTATGGAAAAGAAATACAACAACGGTATACAAGAAATGGCATACCAGAGTTGATACCGACCCAACAAATGGATCAGTCTATCGAGTTACTTCATTGTCAGAGAAGCATCTACCACAAATGCTACAACGACTGAATATTGATACAACTAATTTCGTACTCTGGTCATATAACCCACTTGCAATTGATTTGATGGCCATATACAAAAATGCATTTGTTGTATTTGATGCCGTGGATAACTGGACCGAACACCCATCCTACACATCAGTAACAGATCGTTTACAAGAAAACTATAAAACAATTGCTAAAAGGGCGGACATAATTTTTACAGTCTCCGAAGGGCTTATTGATTTCTTTGGAAAGAAACAAAAAGTGATGTACGTTCCAAATGGTGTTGATGCAGAACATTTTGTTACAGGAACGTGTAACCCATCTTTACTTGGAAAGAAATCACTAGATACGTCCAAGAAAACTGTAGGGTACCATGGAATAATTCAATCAAGAGTGAATCTATCTGTATTCGATTACCTTGCAAAGAAATTTCCAGAAATGAATTTTGTTATCGCAGGACCGGTATGGAAAGAAATGCAAACAGAAATGAAAGAACTTCAGCAACTTCCAAATGTGTACACACCAGGACCTGTACCATATGCGCAGTTACCATCACTTCTTCACTGTTTTGACGTTACTGTCATTCCACACAAAGTCGATGCATTTACACAAAGTATGAATCCACTAAAAATATATGAATATCTTGCCTCAGGAAAACCAATAATCTCAACAGCAGTCGCGGGCGCTGATCAATTTCAAGATCTTATTAAGTTAGCTGTGTCACCAGAGGATTTTGCAGAAAAAATTGTAAAAGCTATTGATATTGCTTTAATTCCTCTTAAAAAATTAGATTT
>CAZMTW010000152.1:0-2145 GCA_964569285.1 uncultured Gammaproteobacteria bacterium | reverse complement strand
GTTACATCTTACCAGACGTAACAAACCAACCACGCTCTGCTTTATAATAGCCACACATTACCACACTCTCTTGACTGCTTCGCTTAAAGATGCTTTAATGCTATCTTTTTTATTATACATAAATGGGCGCCTCTCCTCCTGGAAATCGGGAATTTGACAACGTAACATATGCGGCTGAACTTGCTGCTCAACCTAACTTTGATCAAGATGGTGTATACGTCCCTGCAAGCGCCAAAAGGGATCGGTCTCGCGTAGCTATGGAGCAGTTCCAACGTGATTTAACAGTAGCGGCCGATGTTGCAGCAACCATGACGTGGAGCAGCTCAGATGCTCATGTAGCTTATGAAGCAGAACGAGCTGCCGCAGAGGCTAATGTATTATCAGTTTTGCGATCACTCGACTTGGAAGCTGATGAATGGAGAGAGGATCATTTGCAACCACATCGCGCAGCTGACAGTATTGTGTTTCCACTACAAGCTTTGGCATTAAGACTGCATTCTTTCTTTTCCGGGCCACCTGATTCTCAGGTTATCCCTCCCGAGTTACAGGCAAGAGAATTGGCCGAACTTGCGTGGCTCCGTTTCAAGTCGCTTATTGGGCCCTTGAGTTTTGATGAACAGAAGAAACTTGCTTTGAGTTCTAAACTTCCTCTATATCAGAATGTGAAACCTGGCCAGTCGCCAGTCATTGCAACTGACAGAGCTCTCGAGCCTCTTGTTCTAGCTGTTAATTCAAACTCGCATTTAGCTGTTCACAGCAATCCTGATTCTCCATGTTGCAGTGGTCATTTGTGGCAAAATCCAGGTGATGGTAGAGAGTGCATTTTCCAAGATTCCGGATCTTTGTCATTGCGCGTCAGACGGCATGTCGACAATGGCGACCTTAAAGACAGATTGAGAGAGCTAGTAGAGGTATGGAATACAGCGAACTCAGACTGTCTTTTTAGGCTAATCATGATTAGCCATCCACGATGTGCAACAGAGTTCTGGGATTTGATTTGGCGGTGGGACAGTGAATCTTCAGTGGAGAATAGAGAATTGATTTCTGTAGTGATTTCAGGCCAAATTACTGGAAGTGATCTCGATGCTGCAAGAGCTCGGATTTTTGAAATTGGGCGCCAGGCTCGTCATGCTGGCATTCCTGACCGACATGCTGCTTTTATTCAAGCTGTGGCTGATTTAATAAATCGCTATCGCTGACACTTCAAAAAAAAAGGACCGCCTAATATTTAGCAGCCCTTTTTATACTTATTTGTTTTATTTACTATCCTGAACAGTACATTGTAACCGTACCATCTGTCGTAACTACGTTGCCATTAGCTACTGAAGCTTCAGCTTCATATGATGTTCCGTCGCTGAACACACCCACTACAGTTGTGTTGTGAGAAGAAATGTTTTTCAGCAATGATGTAATTGCATCATCTCCATAACCAAGTGGCTGGAAATATTTGCCTTGAGCAAGAAGAGTGTATGTTTCGCCTTGATCAATGACGATATCTCTTGGGAAAGCCAATGTCATTGTAACATTAGGGTATGTTGGCCCTGTATCTTCGATCTCAGCTACAACGGTGCCGTTTTGATCCTTGAGTATAAAGTTGTAATCGTTAGCCATTCTTACACTTGAAGACGTAGGGTATTCCTGCATTGTTATATACAATCTCTCCAGTGTCAGTGGGGCCTCTGCAACCTCCAAAGTATATGTAGCAACCGTTTGCCATGAATCCTGGTCATAACAATCAATGTTCTGAGTATACGTAGACACAGATGACACTGTTAGACGCTGGCGTCCTGCACTCAAATCCACAGTACTCCCTGATTCTTCAGTAGCACCAGTATCTATAGTTGTGCTTGTATCTTTTGTCGTAGTTTTTGAACTGGACTTAGTTGTGTCGGCAGTCGTCGTAGTAGGATTAGAATACTTATTGATCTTAAGCTTGCCTTGCAAGTCTGTCGTAGCAACTGTTGATACGACGAATACGACAAGTACTACTAGTAGGCCTCCCAGCACGAACATCTTTTTCTTTTTCGACATGTGGTCTTTGGGTTATGGTTTTTGTTTTGAGTTGGAAGTTACTATAAAGCAATAATTTCCCCCCGCTGAACTTTGAAATGCATCACTAGGGTGAGATATTCTTCTCACCATGAA
>CAZMTW010000151.1:0-2190 GCA_964569285.1 uncultured Gammaproteobacteria bacterium | reverse complement strand
GTTACGCGCACGTCCACTCCTGCTAGTGCATGCTTTCCTCGGCCTCGTTTTGAATCTTCTAGCCTAAAATCCTCGTGAACAAGCAGATGGTTAGCTGGATCTCGCATAACCCTTAGCGGACCATCAGTACCGGGAAGGCCCACAAGCAGCTCCTCCATATCTCCCACTTGAGCGGCAGGTGCACTATCTGCTGGCACTGTGCCAACTAAATTTTTTTCCCGATTCACCCGCTCTCGTGCCACTCTCATGCCCCCTGGAACCTCCTTGACCACAATCAGACCACCACTACCCCAGGTAGAATCACGGTTTGGTTTCTTTCCTTTAACGTATACAATTCCATCATCCCGGCGCACTAAACGCTCATCATCAAGCAATCTACGCTGCTGATATGGGTCATTGGTAAAAAGCGCTTGGTCGTCTATTTGGTCTGACATAATATTCAAAATAATTATTACAACCTCTATATAGTATCATATTTCTGCGTTTTTGTCAAGGTTCATACTAGAAACAGCCCTTTACATAACGCTGTGGTTTTGGTAGCATTTCCTTTGCGCGTAAATAAAAATACGGGCATGTAGCTCAGCTGGTTAGAGCACCTCACTGATAATGAGGAGGTCCCTGGTTCAAATCCAGGCATGCCCACACTACTTCTGTATAATATATTGAAACTCACTCTCTGCATCGGTGTTATAAAAATCGATGCTCAGTTGTGTTTTGGTTACAGTGTATGAGGTGAAGCCAAGCGTACTTTCTGCGAAGAGACTGTATTCGCCTTGTGTAACATCTCTCAGGCGACTTGCGGCTCCGTTCACCATATACGTCACATCATCTTCGGGCCGGTCTATGAGCTGTTTATCGTGATCATGCCCCATGAGGTATAGGTCAACTCCTCCTGCTTTTAGAAGAGGTAATATATGCTCTTGCTGTCTGCTCTCTTCACCGTGTACGCCATAGGAATACAATGTACGATGTCCTACAACAATCTTCCATGTCGCAGTGCTATTTGCGAGTTCGGACGCGAACCAGTCTAGTTGCTCTTGATACCCTTCTGCTTCATCTGCAATCATCTCAGTATCGAGCACCCAATACTCAATAAGTGGTGTTATACTACTTTCAGGATAGGTGAATGAGTAGTACTCGCTCGGTAGATTCCACTTCTCACTCAGGTCGTGATATTCCAGGATTGCGTTGACATCATTATCATCATAGTCGTGATTCCCAAGCGCGACGTTGAATGGCACGTCGAGACCATCGAGATTGTACGGTGTAATAAAATTCTCTGTCCAGTCCTCGTCATCTGTGCTTTCGATTGTGTTGGGAGGATAGAAATTGTCACCTAGCGTTCCAATAAATGAAATGCCGTTGATCTGCTGTGCAATCGTACTCATTGCACTTGCGACGTTATTCTTTCCATCTCCTACCTCACCCTCGTCTCCAATAGTAAAAAATTGTAGAGATTGATCAACTTTTGACAATAGAGGGCTACCTTCCCATGATACAAACTGATACGCAGTGCCATCAACAGTGAGCTGTTTGTTTGCAATGCTGAGTGTTGGTTGGCCAGCTGATACGCGAACGGTCTTCTTAGCGACCAGCTCTAATGTGTTTGCAGTGCTGACTGTATATATGCGAAGCTTCACTCTGCGTTTTCCTAACTTTTCGGTAACGACGATCTCATCTGATTCATCACTACCATCACTACTCCACAGATTCCCTACGGCAATTTTATGAATTCGTTTTCGCTTACTCTTCGTGAAGGTTTTCTTACTTACAAACGCACATGTATTTGCATCCACCACCTTCAATACCTTTCCCTTTTTCTTAATACCAGCCGTAACCACCGTTCCGTTCGCAACCATGTACTTGCTTCGCACAGTGCCTTTTTTGAATACTGAACATCCTACTGCATGGCTCTCGTGCGGTATGAGCACTATAGCAAGAAGAACTATGATTCCTGCCAGTATTGTAGTTGTTCCTTTTCGCATGTATATAGTATACCTCGTGAGTAGTGTATAATAAAGGGGTTGACTGACACGGTCACAGCTGGTATTTTATATCAGCTACATTCCCTTTGCCGGGGTAGCTCAGTGGTAGAGCAGAGGACTGAAAATCCTCGTGTCGGCAGTTCAATCCTGCCCCCCGGCACAATTTGCCTGATGTTCGCAGGCGCGGTAGTCACAATGGCTGAAG
>CAZMTW010000150.1:0-2207 GCA_964569285.1 uncultured Gammaproteobacteria bacterium | reverse complement strand
TGGCGCATGATGTCTTGTATTGCTTTGATTGTTGCTGGAGTAAACATGATTTTATTGTGTGTACATTACATCGAGAAGCTCATCGACCATTTTGAAATACCCATCCTTTCCACCAAAAAGAGATACGAGCTCGTAATCAGTACCTAGAGAACGAAGTGGTTCCAAAGTGAGGATGCGGACACTCTCAATATCTTTAAGAGTTACGTCTGTATATTTCTGTAGAAGTGCTTCTATTACCTCGCGTGCCTTACCGCTGTACTTGTCGAGATAATTTGAACGGCGCACAGCATCTATGCGCTCGTTCTTTTTCATCATCTTTTTGTCATAAGCAACGTGCATAACAAGGTCGAACAGATCAAACTCTGCTCCGACCTGCTTTTGTAGTTCCTCGAGAGGTATTCCACTAGCGTCAATTTGATCAATGATTGCTTGACGTCGCTCTGCTGATTGCCATGCTGAAAAGAAGCTATCGAGTGTCGGGTAGTGAGCAAGGATATTTTTGCGAGTAAAATCCTTGAGTGACTGTGTGAGGAGCTTTCCGTCTGGACCAAGATACTGCACCTGCTCCTTCACGACTGCATACGGAACTCCACTTAACTTAAAGACAGGCGGTCTTTCAGTAACCGTAATATCTCCACCTTGTGAGATAACTGCGTCTACGAGTATGTCCTCATCAAGTTTTTCCTCTACAGTGACATCTTGAGGATCTTGCTCCTCGAGTGTCTCTGCAATATTCTCATCACCCTTTAGTTCGAATACACGTTCTGCAACACCGTCAAAGCCAGGGTCGGCAAAAAGTTTTGTAACACCTTGAAAGTCCATAATCGTAAACCACATCTTCCCCTTATCTTCTCGAACACGCGTACCGCGTCCAATAATCTGCTTGAATTCGGTCATGCTCTCAATTGGCTTATCCAGCACGATGAGTTTACAAGTCTGAGCATCTACTCCAGTTGAAAGAAGTTGGGATGTTGTGACTATTGTTGGGAATTTCTCCTCTGGGTCAATGAAGCGATCGAGCTGGTTTTTGCCTTCTTCGTCGTCACCAGTTATACGCATGACATAGCGAATGTCCTCTCGCGCTCTTTCTCCAGCCGCGTTCACCAAAGCCGAGCGCATACGTTCTGCATGTGCGGTAGTACGACAAAAGACAATTGATTTTGCATAGGGGTCTTCGACAGCAGAAAGATATTCCATAATCTTTTCGGCAATCACTTTCTCGCGCTGAGGGAAGATGACGGACTTATTTATATCCCGAAGCTCATAGACGCGGTCCTCAACAAGATTGCCATTATCATCTAACGTTCCAGGCGAAGGTCTCCATCCCGTGATGTCGTTATCGAGAAGAACGCGCAACACTTTGTACGGAGCCAAGAAACCATCGTCTATCCCTTGTTTAAGTGAATATGTGTAAATAGCGTCTCCGAAGTAATGAGTGGTGCTAGTATCGGTGGTTTCTTTTGGCGTTGCTGTTAGACCGAGATGTGTAGCGTCTGTGAAGTGATCGAGAATTTCATGCCACTGGCTATCTTCAGACGCACTGCCACGATGACATTCATCAACAACTATCAGATCAAAGAAATTCTTCGGGAGTTTTTTAAATAGTTTTTCCTCTTCAGTCGTTCCACTCATTGCTTGATAGAGTCCCAGGAAAACTTCATGAGACATAAGCGAACCGAGGTCATTAAAGTTTTGTCTAGAAATCTTTGTGAGAGCATCACCAAAATGTTTGAGGTCATTTACGCGAGCTTGGTCAACCAAGATATTTCTGTCAGCAAGAAAGAGAACACGTTTAACGCTTCCAGACTTCCATAGTCTCCACATGATCTGACCCGCGGTGTACGTTTTCCCAGTACCAGTAGCCATCACAAGCAAGAGTCGTCTACCGCCTCGTGCCACTGCTTCAACTGCGCGATCAATAGCAATTCTTTGGAAGTATCGTGGAGACTTATTTGGATCATCAGAATAAAGCGGAGTTTCAATCACACTACGCATCGTGGACGCTTCACCCTTCCATTTGAGATAACGATCATAAAGTTCATCAGGTGAAGGAAATGTTTCTGAAGTAAGAGCAGTCTCTGTAGTTGGAGATGCGCCAGTGCGATCATGGAACAAGAAGCCCTCTCCATTTGCAGAAAAAACAAACGGAACATCGAGAGCTTCTGCATACGCCAACGCCTGTTGCATACCAGCGCCCAGATCTTTGT
>CAZMTW010000149.1:0-2207 GCA_964569285.1 uncultured Gammaproteobacteria bacterium | reverse complement strand
CGCGGGAATCACAATACCAATTCACTTTACGTTTGCCTAACAACTCCGTTAAATGCCTAATCCATTTCTCTGATGCCAGAGGCAAAGGACTTTCAAATACAATTTTGATATCATCGAGTTGGTTAAGCAACTGATCAAAGGTAGTTTCTAATTCCGCCAAGTTGTATTCCCGCATAGCCCCTTTTTTGATAATGGAACAGAAAGCGCAATCAAAAACACAGTCACGAGAGGTAAGAACAAGCGGTACACGGCGATTCAACGGAGCGGAATACTTAAACGAAAGCGTCCAATCTTGACGCAGATCATTCTCGGTGCAATGGATTGCCACGATCCGATTTGAAATTGTGCGTCCTTCTACATGAGTCGAAACTAGCTCATGAATTTGAGAGTCGGCCTCACCCACAAAGAGCAGATCTGGTTTAAGCTCTTTGGCCACGATATCTGGACATGAAGAAGGATATAGTCCGCCCACCCAAATAGGATGTTGAGGAAAATGTTGTCGACACTCATGAATAAATTGTTTTGCAACTGGATACCCAATTGCCTCAGATATTGATAGAAGGATGAGACGCTGGTCATCATTTAGTATCTCTTCCAGCTTTTCATGACCTGTATACCAAACTACCTCCTGATCAAAGTCTTGGAGATGTGGAGAAAGTGCTTGGATCCAACCGCCTGTTCGGAACAAAAACGTAGAAAGATATTCTTCCAAATCAAAATTCCCGCTTCGCGGATAGAAATTCATGCTCTCGATGCGCCGTGCCATACCGTAATAGAACCACCACTCCAGCTTATGTTTCACCGAAAGCGTGTCAACGTTACGCACTTCGACAAAGGTTATTTTCACTGTCTTTCCTCCAAAATTAAAGTTAAAATTAATAGTTTTGTGTTCATCTGCTCGCGTTCACCTGTCACATGAAATCCCCGTTTTAGATAAAAACTCTTCGCATGTGTTGTTTCCAGCAGAATTGCCTGACACTGTTCGCTTCTGGCAATTTGAATCAGAGCGGCTAATATTAAAGCCCCAACTCCGCGCGTCCGCCATTTCTCTCTAACTGCCATCGCAGTAATACAAAAAAAGCGACCATCAGGATAATGAGATTTGGACGGATCTTCATCCATTGCCGGTTCGCGTTCGCTCAACCACTTTTCAGATGTACCATAACCTATGACTTGTCCGTCCGATTCAGCTACTACGAAGCCCTGAGGAAATACGCGCCAACGTGCTTCAATGACCGATGACAGTTCAGCTGTGCCATAAGGTGAGAAAGCCTCATAATCGATAGTACAGGCATCTTTCAGATCTTTTTGTCTTGCCAACCGCACTTTTATGTCCGAAGACATCATATATGGTTACACCTTTGTTAAAATCTCTCTGTTTTCTTTCAGTTTTGTGAATGCCCTGGCTATATCATCCACATCACTCCGATTTCCCATCAACATGGAGTGATGGAAAGTCAGGCATTCTTTATATGCTTGTGATGCTATTGGCAAGGTGAATTGTTTAGGGTCGAGCCTTTTTCGTTGTGTAGTAGATGATTTTGCGCTAGGTGATTCCAATGGCTTGTATAGAACATAATCGTTCAAAGGATGGTCCACCAGCTCGATTGTCGACTCATTTAGTTCAGCAATAAGCGCTTTTCGAATTTGTTCAATAGTAGCCCCTCCAAACGCGTTTAAATTTAGGCGAACGCACAAACGAAAATAAGTCAGTCGATTAATGTTTGGATGTCGAGTGAGTTGAACGATATCACCTATCTGAGGGCAGAGTTGACGGAAGTACTCGCCGTTTTCCTCACGAAGTTGATTATATTGATCTAATCTTGACAGACCACCCAGAAGAACAGCCGCTTGAAATTCTGATAAGCAATAATTGTGTCCTTGTAATGCGCCAATCTCCTCTAATTGGCTCTCTCCTAGCTTGGGAAGTGTATTCTTATATCGATAACCATCAGCACTTAATTGCTGTAAAAAATCGTAAAGAATGGGATCGTTTGTAATTACTGCGCCGCCTTCCCCGCACGATAATACCTTTGAGTTTCCCATACTGAACACACCAATTTTTCCGAAGGTTCCTACTCGTTGTCTATTCCATTCTGCGCCATGTGCCTGCGAGCAATCTTCTACTAGTGGAATACCAGTTTCATTTGAGAGATTCAGTAGATGAAAATTTAACAGCAAAGGCTGGTTTGGCGCAACCAAACAGT
>CAZMTW010000148.1:0-2211 GCA_964569285.1 uncultured Gammaproteobacteria bacterium | reverse complement strand
AAAAAATCAGCCACAATTAGAAAATTACATTAAACTTCTTAACACGGTTCGAGAATACACAAAATTGGAACTTGAAAATAATACATTCAACGAAGTAACAATTTCAAAGGTGCGCCATTCTGACGATGATAATAAGGATTGCACGGAATATTTCATTTCTCCCGATTCAGCAATAGATCGTGGTGGTGATGCATACAATAATCCAAGGAGCCGATGGGAAGAACTTCGAGTTAATCTGATTCAGCAAATGAGAAGCGCATTACCTATTCCAGTTGAAGGCCCAATCATTCAGATTAAAGACAAGAGAACAGCTGTAGTGGCTGACATTCATACAGACAAAGATGGCGGCGTACTTGAAGAAGGTACGGGCGTGCCACGCGTTATCTTTGTCGCGGTAAAGGATGCCAATGGTCCAAGATTGACAGTAGGATTTACTTACTCTCAATATGAGACCATTAGCGGTGAAAGGCTTACTGACGAACAGTGGCAGGATAATTTCTACACAGATTCTGGAGATTATTCTATAACTTATAAGCCAAAGAGTACTTGGCCGAACATCAACACATGGTTCCAAGAACTTCTAGGCAACAAATAGTCGTCGGTCTCGCACTCATCGGGAGCCTCATCATTCTTGGTTTGATACTCGGTTCACGCACGATATCTAAATCTTCTGATCTTGTGTATTCAGCGTCAGCTGACGATTTAGACCTAGCTGTTCTTGATGGGATAGTCGGAGCTGATAAAGATTCCGAGCAAGTCACTGCAACCAAGGCTGTGGTCGTGCCACATCACTTAGTTGCATCAAAATCTATCGCTCTTGGAGTGAAGGCCTTAGCCTCCTCTACACCTAAAATAGTAATAGTAATTTCTCCCGATCACTACGCTCGCTGTCCCAAATTGCTGTGCACCACCAAAGGAAGCTACAAAACATTCTTTGGTGACGTGAGTATTGAAGAGAACGCAGTAAATGATCTAGAAAAATCAGATCTAGTTTCATCCTCGAAACTTTTTAAAGAAGAACACGGAGTATATACAATTGTCCCTTATATTAAGCACTATCTTCCCGAAGCAAAAATTGTTCCCATTGCTATCTCCCAGAACACGAGAGGGTCAGAAGAAAGTCGTGCAGAAGTTCTTAAATTATTACAGCCTCTTTTGTCCAGAAAAAATGTTGCTTTAATGATAAGTAGTGATTTTTCGCATTATCTGCCTTTAGCTGAAACAAAACAGAAAGATATCAAGACTCAAAGTTCTTTTTGTTCAGGAAATAGCAATGAAATTCTGAATCTGGAAAACCCAAGCCAGAGTGATTGTCCTCTATGTCTCTGGATTCTGGAACAAGAAGCAGAACAGTTTGGGTTCTGGAACCCTGTATTACTGGCCCACACGAATTCAGCTGAACTAATGCATGATGCGTCCGCAAAAGAACTTACCAGTCATTTTTCATTCGCACTCTCATCGCAAAGTGTTCCAGTCGGAAGTTGTCCTGTTCCAACTAATGTGGCTACATCTGAGGCAAAGGTTTTATTTGTCGGGGACATGAACTTTGACCGCTATATACGTCAATCAGTCAATAAACGTGGTAGTGATTATTTGTTTTCCTGCATTGATCCTTTGCTAAAGGATGCTGATTTTGTGGTCGGAAATTTGGAAGGGCCTATTACTTCTCATGAATCTATTAGCGAAGGGACAATTATGGGAAGTCCTGAAAATTATCGCTTTACATTTCCAACCACTACGGCCCAATTACTTTTTCAACATAATATAAAAGTAGTAAACATCGGAAATAATCATGTCAACGACTTCGGATCAGAAGGTATTTCTTCTACTCGAAAACATCTCACTGATGCAGGAGTTTCCTATTTCGGAGGTCTTGCCGGAAACACCTCATTCTATCGAGCATCTGATAAGGGAATAGATTTATCGTTTATAAACTACAATCAATTCGGTGGAGATTCACCAGAAAAAACCGCTGAATTGATCGCAAGCGAACATACAGCAGGAAGAAAAGTGGTTGTCTATGCACATTGGGGCGAAGAATATACTACACCTACCGAACGAGTACGCAGTATCGCCAAGTTATTCGCTGATAATGGTGCAGATTTGATCATCGGATCACATCCTCACGTAATCCAAGAACATGAAATAATTGGTAATACTCCTGTTTACTACTCTCTCGGTAACTTTATTTTTGATCAATATTTTGATTCA
>CAZMTW010000147.1:0-2249 GCA_964569285.1 uncultured Gammaproteobacteria bacterium | reverse complement strand
CAAAAATTTCCGAAGAAGAATATGATGCGCTAAAAAATGATGACTACCTCTTTACTGACAACATTGGAAAAACTGGAGTTGAAAAATCGCATGAATCAACATTACGTGGAATAGATGGACGAATACATGCTGAAATAGATTCCAAAGGAGCAGAGCAATCAATAATTTCAGAAACTGAACCAGTTGCAGGTAAGAATATTACACTCACTATTGATTCTGACTTGCAACGGTACTTATATGAACAACTGCAAGCAGTAGTGGAAAACGAAAAATTATCTGGTGGATCTGCGGTTGCGATTGATCCACGCGCCGGATCAATCCGCGCGCTGGTATCATATCCTTCATTTAATAGCAATGTTTTTTCCGGAGGCATTTCGACTGATGATTATGCTGCTCTCGCTGAAAATGAAAGAAATCCATTATTTCACAGAGCGATATCAGGTGAATATCCATCTGGATCGACGTTCAAACCTGTCGTCGCCGCAGCCGGTGTCCAAGAGGGACTTATTACTGCTTCCACGACGGTGAACAGTGTTGGAGGAATTCAAATTGATCGTTTCTTCTTTCCTGACTGGAAAGCAGGAGGTCACGGAGTAACAAATTTAAGCAAAGCTCTAGCAGAATCAGTAAATACGTTTTTTTATCTTATTGGCGGAGGAGACAACGAAACAACCTCTGGACTAGGCGTAGAACGTATTACTGATTATGCTTCAAAATTTTCATTCGGAGATAAAACAGGCATCGATCTTCCAGGGGAACGAAGTGGCTTTTTACCTAGCAAGGCATGGAAAGAAGAATACAAGGATGAGCCCTGGTATATTGGTGATACGTATCACCTCGCAATTGGACAAGGAGACATCCTCGTAACACCGCTTCAAATTGCAGTAATGACTTCTATCTTCGCAAACAAAGGCACACTGTACATTCCACATATTGCAGCGTCAATAACAACACAAGACGGTGAATCGACAACAACTATAGAAGGAGAAGCTAAAACCGAACATGTCGTTAACGCCAATGCAATTGCCATGGTTCGAGATGGACTGCGCGAAGCAGTATTATCTGGAAGTGCGCGTTCCCTCTTGTCACTGCCCGTCACATCTGCTGGAAAAACAGGAACTGCCCAATTTGGTGCAGAAGATAAAACGCACTCATGGTTTACCGCGTTTGCACCATATGAAGCACCAGAACTCGTTATTACCGTATTAGTTGAAGAAGGTGGGGGAGGAAACGACAGTGCCTTGCCGATTGCTAGAAACGCATTACAACGATATTTCTCAGAATAGTAATATTGACAGCCTAGACATATCAGCGTATAATGATGGCGCTTACAGAATAATACGATTATGAATTCAGATAATACAAATTACGTTACAAAAGACGGTTTAAAGAAGCTTGAGGATGAAATTGTAAGCCTCAAGACCGTTAAAATGAAAGAACTTGCAGAGCGAATTGGTGAGGCCAAAGAGCTCGGTGATCTTTCTGAAAATGCAGAATACATCGAAGCCAAAGAAGAGCAGGGGATGGTTGCAAAGCGCATTGCTGAACTTCAACAAGTACTCAAAAATACTGAAATTATTGCTCACAAAAAAAATACAACATCAGTTGAAGTCGGATCAAGAATTACTGTAAAGTCAAATCTCGGAGTTGAACATACATATACTATTGTTGGTTCATCTGAAGCAGACCCAAATGACTTAAAGATTTCAAATCAATCACCTCTCGGCGAGGCGTTTATTGGAAAAAAGGTAGGGGACAGTGTTGAAGTCACAACTCCAGGTGGTGTTTCTCAATATACTATTCTCTCTGTCGAATAAAACTTGAAGATCATAGAAAAGAGTGGTACAGTACAGGGGTTATTTTAGTTATCTCTTTATGGTAGAACTCGAAAGCGAACGTGATTTACGGCTAAAGAAAGTCCGAGAATTACAAGGTAAAGGAATTAATCCATACCCCGCAACCTCTCACCGAACATCAACGGTAGAGGAGTTTATTTTGAATTTCAAAAAAGGAGCCCGAAAAAAAACTGAAAACACACTTAACGGCCGATTAAGGCTCAAGCGTGCTCATGGGAAAATAGCGTTTGGGCAGTTGCAAGATGCAACAGGAACGCTTCAGTTGGCATTTTCAGAAGAGGAGTTAGGAGACAAATACAAACCGCTACTCGACTTATTTGATGTTGGAGACATTATTGAAGTCACAGGAATTCCATTTCTTACACAAAAAAAGGAACAATCGTTACTGGTGCA
>CAZMTW010000146.1:0-2280 GCA_964569285.1 uncultured Gammaproteobacteria bacterium | reverse complement strand
GCCTTCCGGGAGAAGGTTGAACAAGCCCGTACCGATGTTGTGAATGAGACCCGCTCGCAAGAGCAGGCCGTGGGCCGTGGTTAGGTCGCTTCCGACTTCCCGCATTGTTCGGCGCGGAAACCGCTTAGACATCCTCATGGGATGGCCTCCTTGTGCATTTCCTTCCCGGGATGGGTTGGTTCTGCGTTGAAGTTTAATGAACGTAAAGCTGATTGTAACATCAGCTCAAGTAAAATTACCTTATATCAAGGGATCTTGTTTGTCTATGTCATATTTGTGTGCACGTTTTATTTTAGTATTTTTTTATTTAAAAACGCCTCATGCGAGGCGTTTTGTGTACCTTTCATTCTTTTTACTTTTTTTGCGACAACTCTCGTGCTCTTTTATATGCCGCTTGAATAGCTCTTTTATATGCCGAAGCAACTTTTTCTTTTTTTAGAACTTTCAGCGCTGCGTCTGTCGTTCCTTTTTTAGAAGTTACTTTTTCACGCAGTGTGGCTGCATCATCTTTACTAGATGCGAGTAGCGCTGCTCCACCTTTTAATGTTTGTTGCACGAGGCGATCGGCTTGTTCTGTGGTGAATCCGAGGTCACGTGCTGCATCTGTTATGTATTCTACAAACGCAAACACATATGCGGGCCCTGAACCCGAGACAGCAGTTGCTGCGTCAATCATTTTTTCAGTTTGTATCTCGAACTCTTCCCCGGTTGCTGCAAAGATTTTGCGTGCCATGTTTTTCTGAGCGCCAGTTACTGCTGAGGCTGCTTTCCAGACGGTCATTCCTTGTCGTATTATTGCCGGTGTGTTCGGCATAGCACGTATGACCCGTTTGTGATTTAGTGCATGTTGCAATGTTGCTATTTGAACTCCTGCCATAATTGAAATAACCATTGCTTGCGTCGGTGCTATGCCTCGGATTGATGAACATAGTACGGATGCGTCTTGTGGTTTGACAGCAATAAGTACAATGTTTGCGTTTGCGACACTGGTTGTTAGGTTGTCAGATGTATTCACACCATATTTTTTCTTCAGTTCGTTCAATCGTGATTTCCGTCTATCTATCATAGTAATAGAGCGTGGTGGTACGACTGCTGCAGTAATGAGCGCTGCAGCAATTCCTTCTCCCATATTTCCCGCGCCAATGATTGTTATAGCTGTTCGTATCATATCTATATAAGGATAATATCGTCTGCATGCACAATTTGCATGTTGAAAGGTTTTTCATTTTGTCCTGCTACTTCAGCCAATTCTTTACTATCGCAACATACACGCCCCACTCCTATTGTTTCTTTTTCATGGTTCATTATTTCTACCACATCCTTAGAAGCAAATGCTCCGTAGATTTGTTTCATGCCAACTGCGAGGAGACTTCGGCGTTGGAGTACTGCCTTTGCTGCACCTGCGTCAACTTGTATTGAACCATCAGCACTGAGTGATGAAATAGTCCATCGATCTCGGTTGGAAAGTTTTACATCGCTATGCGTTCGTGCCTTACATCGTGTTCCGTATTTTGTTCCAGTAAGTATTTCCAGTATCTGTTCAGGTTTCTCACCTGACGTAATAACTGTTTCAACGCCCGCAGCTGTTGCGAGTCGAGCGGCTTGTAGTTTTCCGATCATGCCTCCACGTCCCAGTTCTGAACCTTCAACACTAGCCACTTTCAGTATCTCCATATTGACGTTTGTAATTTCCTCAATGAGTTGTGATTCAGGATGAGTTGGATGTCCAGTATATACACCTTCTACATTTGTGAGCAGGAAGAGCCAATCAGCTCGAATAGTAACACCGAGTATCGCGGCTAAGTGATCATTGTCTGGGAAATCATTTTTACCCTTTATTGATGTTGCATCGTTTTCGTTCACAATAGGCACCGCGTTACTTGCAAGCAGTTCTTCAAATGTTTCCTGTAGAGTTAAAAAGCGCTGTCTATTCACTATATCTTCCTTTGATAAGAGCATGAGTGCAACATCCATATTTTGTGGGATGTTTTGACTGATAAGTGCGTTTAGCATCCACTGTCCTCGTGCTGCTTGTGCTTGGCTGGATGTTAGTTTGTTTGTAACGCGACCTGCACCGACCGCACCAGACACTACCAATACCACCTTGTGTCCATTTGTATGTAATTGTTGCACAACTGAAAGAATGCGGATGATGACATCAACATTGAGTATATTGGTTGTCTGTGATTTTCCAAGAGTGATGTTCGATCCAATCTTGATGATGATCCGTTGCTTCTCTTCCATGATGGTGTTTATTTTACGCGTCCAACTGTATCATTT
>CAZMTW010000145.1:0-2284 GCA_964569285.1 uncultured Gammaproteobacteria bacterium | reverse complement strand
ATCCTGGATTGTGCTTTTCCCTTTTGCGATATTTGGTTGATTCGTCACTATCACCAAATCAAAACCCACTTTCCGCAAGGAGGACATTGCTTCAACAACACGAGGAAGTAATTCCAAATCATCAACAGTGCATGGTGTCTCTCTCGGACCGCGCTCTACAATAAGCCTATTAATAACACCATCTCTGTCTAAGAAAATAACCCGTTTATTATTCTGTCCATGTTCCATCTGTCGCGATTGCATTGACGATAAGATGATTTAAGATCATTTGAAAGTTTTCTGTGTGCGGTGTGCGTCTATCATCGTGTTTTAGTGGTACCACAACTACTGCATGACCTTCCTTTGCGGTATGTCCTTGGTCGTTACCGATTACACCTATAACGCGACCACCCTGTTTCTTTGCATAGTCAACAGCTGCCATCAGGTTTGATGACACATTCGGATTTCCTCCACCAACTGAAAATACGAGTATACAATCATTTTGACCAAAGTGATGCATTTCCATTTGTCGCCAAAATACCGAGTCCCATCCTTCATCATTCGCAAGCGCAGTAAACAGTGTAGGATTGTCTGAGAGGTTAGATGTGGATACTCCTCCAATTTTATTAAAATCACACGTTGCATGAGAACCAGAACCTGACCCCCCTCCAATACCAATGATGAACACTCTCCCCTTCTTTTTCTTTACATCTTGAACAATCTCAATCATGTTATTAATAACATCTGACTGCTCTGCAATAATCTGTTCTGTTATTCTATTTTGTTCCTCAAGAAATTTTCCAATGTAATCCTTATACATATATACGTTGTTTAAATTAACTATAGTGAATTATTCTACTCCCATCAAACTCAAACGTCCACGGGATTTCTATCATATTGAGTTCATCCATAATCGGTCGTAGCTTGTCCTTACCTTCAACACAATAGAACATCATGTATGCGCCCTGCGTACTTGCTCCGATCACCTTGCCTCCAAGCGCGCCCGCTTCTTTTGCTAGGTTGTATGCATCTGAAATTGCTGGATTCGTTTCCCCGCTGTATTTTTTTTTCATTTCCCAATGTTCGTCGAGTAGTTGACCAAATATATCGGGATCACCCGCAAGTAGTGCGTCTCGTTGCTGCATTCCAATCTGCATTATTTGATTTAAATATTCAACTGTACTGCTCTCCTTTTTCTTGTCTCTTAATTTCTCTGCAACATGACGAAGCGCTTCGTCTGCGGTTTCTTCGCGCACAAGTCGCGTTCCAAAAAGAACAATATTATCCTCAAGCTCTGACAACGTGTGTCGACTCAATTTAAGCGGTTTTGCTTCTACTACACCATCGGTATCAACAGTAAATGATGTAATCCCACCATGAGTCGCAATGTATTGATCTTGCTTCCCTGTACTTGAAGACCCGGACAAATCATGTTCAACGTGATACGCCTCTTCTGCAAGTTGTTGTTGACTTACTGTTGTATCACCTTTTAGTGTGTGTAAAATATGTAAGAACCCAACAGTTATTGCTCCTGAAACACCCAATCCAGACTTTCCTTGGACATCAGAAATAATATTCATCTCTAGCCCACGAGTGTTGAACAAGGGATTTTCCCACTTATCAAACCGAAGAAATCGCAATGATTCTCGTATGATGTCATGAGTAATATCATCTATGCTATCGACAACTTGTGTTTCTTTTGAATGTTTAATAACAAAACTGTTGTCATGCCTGCTATTGACGGTAACATATACATATTTACTAATTGCAGCCGACGTCCAAAAGCCACCATACTGTTCGTAGTATGCAGCAACATCTGTTCCTCCCCCACCCATTGATAAGCGTACGGGAGTCCGACTAACAAGTAACCTCATAAGTATGTATTTCTAATTCATTCTCCGTTACTGTCTCTTTTTTTCTGCAATAATAACAAGACTAATTCCAATTTTCTGCATGAGGATATATTTATCAATCCAACGAATAATAGGAATAAGCTTGTCAAACAATCGTGTAGCTCCTTGGTCAACCTTTTTCTTTTTAAGAATATTTCCGTTTACAAACCATCCAAGAATGGCGAGCGAATTAAAGAAATAAATCCTCTTTACTGTAAACCCTGCTTTTTCGGCCTTACGTCGCAACTCTTTCTTGGAGTATCTTCGAATATGACCTATCTCTGCGTCTATAGAATTATGAAGAAACATATGTGCAGGAACTAATACAACCGCATGCCCCCCTGGTGCCAAAATGGAGTAAAACTGCTTAAAGGCCTCTTCCCCAAGACGGGCTTTCTGCTCACTGAACCACT
>CAZMTW010000144.1:0-2330 GCA_964569285.1 uncultured Gammaproteobacteria bacterium | reverse complement strand
TATCGCACCTCTACCAGATAAGTGGAAGGGTATTCAAGATGAAGAAATCAGATACCGCAAGAGGTACATAGACATGATTATGAATCCTGAACTTCGAGAAATGTTTCGCAAAAAATCTGTCTTCTGGAACTCTATGCGACAATTTTTGCTTGCAGAAGGATTTATGGAAGTAGAAACACCGGTACTCGAAAATACACCAGGAGGTGCTGATGCTCAACCATTTATTACTCATCATAACGCACTCGATATTGATGTATATCTACGTATCTCAATGGGTGAACTATGGCAAAAGCGCTTGATGGTTGCGGGACTTGAAAAAACGTTTGAAATTGGTCGACAATTTAGAAATGAAGGACTCAGCCCGGAACATTTGCAGGATTATACGCAGATGGAGTTTTATTATGGGTATGCTGATTACAATGTAACAATGGAGTTAGTCGAGCGACTATACAAGCATGTAATCCACGAAACATTTGGCACTCAACAATTCAGTATTCGAGGATTTGATATAGACTTCAGCGGGGAGTGGAAAAAACTGGATTATCGACAAGCCATTCTCGACGACATTGGAATTGATATTCTCGAAGCGACAAACGATGAGTTGCGAGCAAAAACTGTAGCGCTGGGAATCAAGCTAGAAAAAAACGCAGGGCGAGGACGCATGATGGACTACCTCTGGAAGCAAGTTCGGAAAAAGGTTGCAGGACCGGTCTTTTTGATTAATCATCCTGTCGAAGTTTCTCCTCTCGCAAAACGAAAAGAAGATGACCCACGATTAGTTGAGCGGTATCAAGTTATTATTGCTGGAAGCGAACTGGGTAATGGGTACTCCGAGTTGAATGACCCAATTGATCAAGACAGCCGTTTTTCAGAACAAGCAAAACTACGCGAAGCAGGGGATACTGAAGCGCAAATGCATGACCAAGAATTTGTTGAAGCACTCGAGCACGGCATGCCACCTACATCTGGATTTGGTTTAAGCGAACGACTCTTTTCATTCCTCATGGATGTACCAATTAAGGAAGCTGTTCTATTCCCATTACTACGACCAAAACAGGCTGCGAAACCAGTTGAAACAAGCACAAAACAGGCTAATACTGGCCCAGATGCATCTTTAGAGCCCTTCGAGGCTGGAATATCGCGTGAGAACGCCAAAAAGCTCGTGTTTGAGCACGTTAAAGATGAAAACCTGCGTAGACACATGTTGGCCACAGAAAGCATTATGAGAGCCCTTGGAGAGCATTTTAAGGCTGCTTCACCCGATGCATGGGCCATTGCCGGATTACTACATGATATTGACTACGAAACAGTAGAACCAGAGAAACATAGTCTTGTTGGATCTGACATGCTAGAGGAGCACAATCTTCATCAGTTGATTATTGATGCTGTCCGCGAACACAATCCAGCACATGGACTTGTACCAAATACATTACTTTCAAAAACTCTTCTAACACTAGAAACATTGACCGGCTTAATTCTAGCCTCTACATTTGTACGACCAGATAAAAAAATTGCCTCTGTAAAGGTCAGTAGCGTCAAGAAAAAATTCAAAGACAAATCATTCGCTGCTGGCGTACCACGAGACCTTATTGTACAGGCAGAGGAAATGATTGGACTCACTCTAGAAGAATCCATCACCATCTGCTTAGAAGCCATGAAAAAAGACGCTGACGAATTAGGACTATAACATTATGTTAGACATACAATTCATTCGAGACAACGCAGACGCAGTAAAAAAGAACGCAAACGATCGTGGGATGGATGTTGATATTGATCTACTCTTAGAACTTGATTCTCAACTTCGCAACCACACCAAGATTGTTGATGATAAACGCGCTGAGCGAAACGAAAATGGCGACAAGCTTAAATCTGTTGAAGACAAAAAATCTGACGAAGCTAAGAAGGTTATTGCCGAGGGCAAATCACTTAAGGTAGAAATTGCAGATCTAGAAGTCGAAGTAGAGAAAGTACGTGAAGAATACAATGCGCTCATGATGGACGTACCAAACATGTCTCATCCAGAAACACCGCTTGGCAAGACTGACGAAGACAACAAGGAATTGAGCACATGGGGCGACATTCCAAAAATCGACAACCCACTAGACCATGTTGAACTAGGAAAGAAGAACGACCTTATCGATTTTGAAAGGGGTGCAGAAGTCGCTGGGAGCGGATTCTATTACCTCAAGAACGACGCAGCGATGTTTGAGTTAGACATGGTGAACTTTGGCATGAAGTTTTGTGTTGAAAATGGATTCACCCCAATGCTCACACCAGATATGGCGCGAAAAGAAATTATCGTTGGCGCAGGATTTAACCCGCGTAGCGAC
>CAZMTW010000143.1:0-2337 GCA_964569285.1 uncultured Gammaproteobacteria bacterium | reverse complement strand
TCCCACAACCTAACAAACAACGGACGAAATAAATACAATCAAAATACCTCTTGCAAATGGGATTTCAATCATGATAGGATGAATGATATTATGGACAAAGATAGAAAACAGGCTGAGTATGAGATAGTGAAAACTATTCTGAGTGCCTTAAACTACGGGCAAATGCCTTTCCAAGAAGCGCAAAAAGCGGCAAAGTATTTTCTTCTTCATTTCCCTGAAAACATGGATACAAAAACATTCTTATTGGACATCAATAGTAAGTGGAAGCTCTTCGATTTATTGATAGAAAGATATAGTAAGCAGTCTCAGTTTTCTATGGAAGATGCTGCAAAACTAGAAAAGGTTAAGCAACAGTTATTTCAATTAACACAAACTACCCCATGACAGAAGTAGCCCAAAGACCTGTATTGACTGCGACTGAAGTACAAAAATTTGCAATGGAGACTGCGGCAAAAGGAGCTGAAAAAGCTGTTAATTCAGCGTTGACCGCGCCGCAAAAAGCGGTGGCAGAAATAGCTGCAAAAAATTTATCCGCCAATAGAGCAAGAGAGGCAGCATTAACTGTTACTACTGGGCTTACTCATACCGCCGATGCTGAACAAATAGAGGGTAGGCTCTTTTTATCAGAAGTTAAAGCTGATGGAACGAGAGTTGGAACGGCAACTGAAACAGCTAGACAGGCGGAAGTAAGTGGTTTGAGGTCCGTTTATACCAAATTGATTCTTGATCCAGGGAGTTTAACTCCAATAGAAATAGATCAGTTAAAACCCCAGGTTCAAGCAATGATTTTGGCAAATTCTGCGGATTTTCCAAGTCTACAGGTGGCATATGAGACTGCTCCAGGGACCTTTGATGAAGATCTCATAAAAAACCTCATGAAATCTCCACAGGTTGCTCGCAAGTTGGCAACTGAAATGAACCGCATATACGATCTTGGGGCTAAAAATCTTCCTGATATTACAGGTATAGAAGAAAAAATGTTACAAGCGCAACAAAGCATTGATTCACTCATGACGGAAAGAACAAATTTGACAAATAAAAAAACACGTATTAATGCAGCTACGGTTGATGAAACAAACTTCATCACAAATCCATACAATTATGTTGATGCTACCGGGGCGACAGTAACCACGCCTAATAAAGCAGCTGCACTGAGCGAGATTGATCAGTCATTACAGGCTTCTGGCTCAGCAGATCCAGGGGTGGTAGGATATGCAAAGAATATTGCAGAACTCAGGGCTTTTGAAGAGAAGATAAATACTCCCGGATTAACGGTTGCGGAGAAAAATATAATTCGTAAGGATATTAGTGATCGAAGACAGTGGACCGTGAAAGCAGAAAATGATTCACAATATGGGCGATTGTGTAAGACATATAAAACTCTTACCGAGGAACAGCGAGATATTGAGACAAGAATAGCTCAATCCCAGGATGTCGTATTAATGAGTAACATTGATAAGGACATCCAAACAAAAACAAATGAAATCGTACAAAAAACAAAATCTGTTGACGATTCGAGGTTGGAAAAAAATACAAAAGTGGGTGAAATTGAAAGTGCGATGAAAAAAGCCCTTGCGGAAGCAGCAGCAGAGCATATAACCGAAGAAAAAAATGCCGTGTTCACAAATTACCCAGAATATGAACAACAGGCAATGACTGCATTGGAAGAAAAAGCTCGACATATTATGCATGAAGCATTACAGAGTAGATACTTCAAGATGGAAGCAGTGCCTGCTGATATATGGCAAAGAGTTAAAAAAGAAATAGGTCTCAACTTTAAAGATGCATTCCGTCCTGTGTTTAACCATGCAATTGCAACTACGGATGTTAAACATTTTTGTTCATATGGATTTAATGCAGAAACGTTTATAAAAAACGTAGGCATGGCTGGATCTCCACCACTCACAAGTGATGAGATGGATGTGCTCATAAAAGATCCGAAATTTGTAAAAGAACAGATGAGCATCGCTACACAACGATCATTGCGAGCTTATGAATGGAAAAATGGGATGGGGGACGAAATGATACAAGGGTTAGTAGAGACAGAGTGGGGTGCCGCTGCATTGGACTATACTATTAAACACAACGAATCCGCGCGAGATTTAACACGTGATTATGAAGCGGGAGGTGGCTCAGTATCAAGAGCATTATTGAGAGATGCTGGTCCAGGTTTTCTTGTTAAGTTATTGATGTTTTTAGGAGCATTAGGAGCATCACCATTTGTTTCAATAAAAAAACGGACTGCTTAGATTATATTAACCTGAGAATACAAAATGAAACTGTTTACCGATATCGATAGAAAAAAAATATATAACATCCTCGCTGAGGCGTATATTG
>CAZMTW010000142.1:0-2365 GCA_964569285.1 uncultured Gammaproteobacteria bacterium | reverse complement strand
TTCTTATCGCCCTACTCATCGTTACGGTTGTTGCATACTTTCTTGGGATTCAAAGCATAATCGATATAACTTCTGCTCTATAGTATATTTCCAATAACCCCCAGAATTCCTTTCATAATGCGCGAATCATCGCAAGACAAACGTTGAGTAAGTTGATACACTCAATCAAGTTATGGACAGCAAGCTTACTGAATTTCAACCTAACTCCGACACACTTAACTTTTCAAAAGAAGATTCGTACGCTTTAGAGCCTTTTTTCACGAACCTAACCGAACCCGTATTTTCCGTCTCAATGCTTCCACCGGAACTCATTGGAGCGTTATGTTCGCGTACGAGTAGGGCTAAAGGTGATCTCCGCCAAATATTTTTAGACGAATTCTTAAAACCGTTCTTATCAGAACAAAGTGAGTACGGTATAGCAATCAACGAGTTCGTCAAATTTCTTCATACATATCCCCCATCGGTAATATTCTCAAACCCTAAAGGGCGCGAATTTTATATACGATGGCTCGCACAGTACGGTGATGATTCTATCGCCCAAATGGGTGGTACTCACTTAGTCTACTCAAGCCTCTCACTCCTGGCTATTAAACATTTTGAAGTTATGCGTGTCGGTATAGCTCCAATTGAAAAATCTACACGCTACGTCGACTACTCATCAAAGATTAATGGCCAGTATCGATACTATACGGACCCAACGCTTAAAGAGTATGGACTTTATGATCAATACGTCAGTGTGATGAACAATCTCTTTGATACCTACACCACACTAACGAATAAATACTACAATTATCTGAAGGCTCGATACCCGGATGAAAAAGAGTTACTTCTCAAAACAAAAACGTTTGACACGGTACGAGGGATACTGACGATCAGCACACTCAGTCAGGTAGCATTTTATGCAAATGGACAAGCGTTTGAATACGCGATCAGCAGATCTCTCCAACACCAACTTGGAGAGGTGCGTTGGGCCGGAGAAGCTGCATTCCGTGAGCTTAAGCAGACAATACCTTCTTTTGTACGTCGACTCGAAAGCGACATCTCAACTCAGTATCAGTCATACTTATCGTCAAATCAAAATAAAGCTTCGCGTATTTTCGATTCGATAT
Organism: uncultured Gammaproteobacteria bacterium; assembly: GCA_964569285.1. Lineage (GTDB taxonomy): Bacteria > Patescibacteriota > Patescibacteriia > UBA9570 > XYC2-FULL-38-9 > CAZMTW01. The sequence goes on along the minus strand of CAZMTW010000142.1, from coordinate 1,256 downwards.
CCTACAAAAATCAACCCTCATCAACACCGTGGGGTGTGAAGCTTATTGAGCACGACGTCGATGGCGAAGACAAGATTATTGCGGGTTACCTGTACCCGTTCGTTCATCAACCCTACGACGAGGTCTTGTCATTAGTAAAAGATCTTAACAACATACAAAAATCAAATATTCTCGATATTGTTTTTGCAGACCGTACCGCTCGATGGTACAAAGTACCGCGTGCACTCGAACATGCATATGTGAAATTCGAGATTACCGCTAACTGGGGCGTATGGAAAGATCTTCAGCGTCACCGTATGATGACTGAACAGCACGAACTCTTCTCTATTCACCACGGATACGACACCCCTGCTGAATTGGTGGAGTCTGGATTAAGTGATCTTTTTACATCTGCGGTAGAAAAGACTCACGATCTATTCACCGCAATCGAGAATAAAGACCCACAACTCGCTCAATACACGGTAACACAAGCACACTACTTACGCTTCATACAGTACCAGAATCTCAGATCGTTCTTCTGGGAGAGCGAACTTCGTACCATCTCGCAAGGTCACCCAGACTACCGAAAGATTGAACAAGAGAAGGTCAAGCTGCTACAATCAGTGTATCCGTTAATCGGTAAATACTTGCTTATTGATATGAACGACTACGAATTTGCGAGAAGAGGGTCCGATTCCGAGATACAAAAAAAAGAGGCATTACTCAAACAAAAACAAGCTGAACTTGCAGAAATAGAAACTCGTCTTGTGTCACGTAAAAAAGAGATAGACGATCTCGATTCAACAACCTTGAAGGGGCTTCAGGAAAAGATAGAATTCAAGAGCATACATCTTCAACGTATCAAAAAAAGAACCGTTTCTTTCCTGGAAGAAATCAGGGATCTAAGGAAGACCCGTGATGACATTACTAAAGAGATTGAAACACTCGAGGATGAGAAAGAACATTCTATCTCAGAGAAGAAGCAAAATGAATTGGAGTTCCTGAAACGTATAGAGAAACTTGGGTTTGAAGCAGGACAGAAAGAAAAAGAGGGTTCACGCTTAGACGGGTTGCTTCACACTCTCATCGATAAAGAAGCGGAGCTTAAAAAGAACGTCAAATCGCTCGAGGATGATATTTGGGTAAAACAAAAAGAGTTGACCAGTCTTGCCGGTGAAGAAAATAATACCCGTAAACGGTTAGGTGATATGTCGCTTGAATGCGAGGCGACAAGGAAAAAGCACGATGAATTAAAAGACAATATTGAATGGCTTAAA
>CAZMTW010000141.1:354-2414 GCA_964569285.1 uncultured Gammaproteobacteria bacterium | reverse complement strand
ATCCATCACGTCACCTTCCGCTGTATCATCAATGCCTGGTTGTGAAACAGAAATCATTTTGACTCCATTCTTCTTGAGTATTGCTCTGATAGCAAAATGGTCCTTTACGTTTCTTGCGAGCCTATCAGTATCTTGTATAAAAAGTGCCGTAATACGCTTATCTTCTGATCGTATAAGCATGTCTTTCAGTCCAGGGCGGTTCATATTGGTGCCACTTCTCCCCGGATCGCTATAGAGACCATTTTCTGCCAATTCATATTTCCCACCATCCTGAATGGCACGCTCGCAAAGATGTTGTTGAGTCTTCAACGAATGCTTCTCGTCACCGGCTTGGTCATCAGTTGATACTCTTGTGTAGATTAATGCTTTTTCCATAATGTTAATGTTTATACTCAATTATGCACCCCCTCGAATCCCAATATTTAGCTGTTTTTGGACAACTAAAATATCAATAATCTGACTCAAATAAGGGATTTCTTCTGTTAACGGCATATTGGGATTCCTCCTTCAATTTCCCAATATCCCAATACCCAAATCCCAATCACAATCACAAATCCTCCGCGTTCAGTGGCCCTCTACTGTATCCATGAATAATCCTCTCCATGTATTCAGAAATTGTGAGATTATCTTTCTTTGCTTCTTCTTGAATCTTTCTCTTAGTTTTTAAGAGTATGCGTATGTGCGTTGTCCTCTTACTTTCGTATGTGTTAACACCGTCAGTTAGTAGCCCTTCTATTTCCCTCATAGTAATGCGAGATTAATTAATAACTATGTACCTATGAAATGATTCGTATGTTGAAGGTTCCCTCTTTCATTCAACTAAATCTTAAGTACTGATGAGCACATGAGGTTCCCCGTTGAGAAGTGGCACACTCAGAGCGGGGAATTGCATGCGATCACCAGTTCAGCCGGTTTTTTTATTTCAGAGGACTCGCTGACGACCTCTGTTCATAGGATTGTTTCTGTGAGGCACACAATTGCTCAAAGATGAGTTCAGCAATTGAGGTAACAAAAGCATCCTCAGCTTGCTGAAGTTCATCATTAAGTGTGATTGTGTTTTCTTCTTGTCTCACGTCACCATTGTGACGTGTTAGCACCTATGCGTGTCGATACGGGTAATTACCTAACAAAATCTGCAATCTGTGTTCTGTTTATGAAGATGTCTACACCTAAGCAAAAACCCGTATATACGGGTTTTTGCTTACTTGGCGTAAGTGGCTCTACTGAGATAGTACCTTTCATCCGTATTTTCAATAAGGAGTTTCCCGTCGACTCCTAGTTTTAGATTAATATTCTTGCGTACATCATTAATGGAGTCCCGAACCTTCCTTTTAGAGACCCCGAGTTCATTTGCCAATTCAGAGGTAGCTAGAGAGTTTGATCGGAGTAACGAAACAATCTTGTATGGACGGCCTTTTTGATTCAATGTGATAACCCTTTCCTCTACATCATTGATGATGCGTATATGACATTTTGTTCCTTCAAAGTTAAGAACAAACTTCGCGTCGGGCAACTTGTCTGAAAGTTCGGCTTTCTTGGCAGAAAGATATTCACGGAGAGCACTTTGTGTTTCAATAAAAAACTCAATCCACATTGCTTTCTTGAGAACTTTTTGTGTAGCGACTACTGCAGACATTACCGGTTCGTCATAAAGGAACTCCCTCTCTACAATTTTCGCAGATATACGATCCGTACTATCATTCTTAATCTGGTCAAGCGCGCGTTCAACACCAGTTCTATCTGTAAATAAATGATTATGTTTGGACCACTCTATGAAAGGGTATTCATATGTTTCTCGATCGGGGTCTCTTGAAGATTCAGCCTCAAGAAAACTGAGAATCGCTAAGATTCTCATTAGGGGACGATTACCATTGTCGTTACTCATGGTTAACACTATTCTGCTTCAAATTGAGCGATTGTAAAGAACAAGCGTTACCCCCCCTCGATTTAACTTTATTTCAGGTATTTGCAGTAGGGATTTTCTAATAAAATGACTCTAAATAGAGTTGGTTTCTGTTAACGCCTAATGTTAAATCACTGCCCCGATTTAACATTTAACA
>CAZMTW010000141.1:0-344 GCA_964569285.1 uncultured Gammaproteobacteria bacterium | reverse complement strand
ATGCCTTTCATCACACCCTCACGTTTCACCATTACTTCGCGTATTAACACCAGGTATTTTTTGAAAATAATGTCTATAAACCTAGTTTTGATTCGTTAACACCCAATGGTGATTCACTTTCTAAAATCACCATTCGATTACATAAATCACCATGACCAAAAGCGTTACTGGGTGATTTCTTTTTGCCTTTAAAAGTGACATAATTGAACGACAACTGAATATTTGTTCCGTAAGGAACTAGGGCCTAAACCAATGGATTCGCCGTTGGCATGGCCTCAAATCATGAAGCATAGAGAACCCGTCATTAGGGCACGCTTCATGTTATACAGGGAAACTTGTATAGG
>CAZMTW010000140.1:0-2429 GCA_964569285.1 uncultured Gammaproteobacteria bacterium | reverse complement strand
AAAAGAACTAAAGGGAAAGACAGTGCTATATATCGGCTCTGGCTTGGACGAGGCATTCATGCGCTTTGCTGATCAGCACGTATCATTAATAAATGTTGATGTTGCAGAAAAATTATTAGAGCAGTTAAAAGAGAAAGGAGCAGAGCACTGCATACGTGCAGACATAAGTACATTGCCTTTTGTCGATGGCAGCGTGGACTATATTGTCATGATCGACTTATTGCATCATTTTGCAACTCGGAGCATGGATCCCACCACTAAGGAGCTGGTGCGAGTGCTTAAACCAGGAGGAAAAATGTATATCCAAGAAATAAATAGATTTGGACTTTTCAGACTACCTATTGCATGGGCACCGTTATTTATATTAAACCGACTACGGGGACTGAAAGGGCTATATAAGAAAGACTATCACCGACCTGAAAGTTATGAAGCTCCAATTTCTACAACAACAGTGAAAAGGAGCTTACGAAAGGCAGCTGCTATAGAGTTCAAGACGATTTCGACACCGCAGTATCCAGAGGTGAACAGTATTTTCTTGTTTATATGGAAGCTGGTGCGTCATGTTCCGTTTGTACAGAAATATTGTGGATACCATTGGTACCTTGTTGCGACACGGAAATCGTAAACGGAAAGATGTAAGATGTAAAGTGGTTTTAGATTACTCCTTTGCCTTGCCATGAGAAGAATTCGACTGGTGCCTTGGTTGAGCTTGGTGGTACTTTTACAATCAACACGCCACTTTCTGGATTGCGTGTATCGCTCTCATATGTCTGCACTTGAAGCCCTCCATCTTTAGCGATCTGTTTGATGAGTTCTTGTAACTGCGGCACTCCTGACTGACGTTTTGCTTGAGCAAATATCAAACTACTCGTTTTTCCCGAACCAGATTCTGATTGAGGTCCTATCCCGATATTATGTAATTGTCTATCAACAGAAAAGTCAGGAGAGTGAGTCATTTGCACTCGTCTAGTGCCATCGGGGCTTTCATGGACAATGACTGTAGCGGAACATCCATTTAAACCTTGCGTCAGAAGGTATTTTGTTTGCTCTGTCGCGGAATCTGCTGGTACTTCTATTTCACCAACACCATTGAGACTAACTATTTCAAGCGTATCACTCACCCCTCGCTCCTGCATAGCTGTCTCTAAACGAACTGGGTCGGCGCAGTGCCCTGTCATGAGCCTGTCCGTAAACAGACCTGCTAATTCCTTGTCATCACTAAAGAAAAAAGCTGCAGCATTCTCTGTAAACTGAGAAGCCGGATGCGGTTCTTGTTCGTGCATCTCATTTTTTCGCTGTTGTGGTCGTTCGTTCATGGTCATGAGTTGTAACGAGACAGTATGATGCATTTTACAGGAAATCAAATAGAAAAACCAGACCAATTGTATCAACATACATTGACAAATAGCTATATTTTTGCTATCCTTATTGTACAATTTAATTAGTGTAATAACTATATGTTTGAAATACACTTGGCTGACGACCTCACCGTCACATCATCAACGGTATCAAGTCCGCTTGTCGTTCTCGGCAAAGCAGGGCAAGGGAAGACCGTTTTTTTGTTACAACTTGCGCTGGAGTTGATCAAGAATAAGCAACGTGGTCTACTATATGATCCGTACGGCGACCTAGCAGCAGATATAGAAAAGAACTTAGAATCAGAAGAGGCAAAAAAGAGCGCGGTGTTTCTTACGCAGGAAGAGTTTGTATCATCAACAGAGAAGATTGACTCATTCGTTGTTGTGAGAGGTAACACAATAGAAGATGGAACAGCAGCCACACGCGTGGTAGCAGAAGCACTCCTTAAAAAAGCGTATACATTACTTGGCGAAGAAGATTGGATTATTATCGACCAGGCATCTGGAATGGTGGATGATGAACTTTTTTCAAAGTACGTTGCAGAGAGGGATGTTCCAAAAACCGTGCTGAGTGACCAGACACTAATGGATTTTTCTTCAAAGCAACGAGATGAGTTATTCGCGGTGGCAAAACAATGGGCAGTATATAAAGTGCGAAACATTGATGGAAAATTTATTGAAGATCACTTAAGTGATCCCATGGCAAAAGATATCGCAGCAATGCAACAGTATCACTTCTACTGGCTGGAAGATGCTAAGAAACTATATACGACAGGAATTTTTCCAACGCAACCAATATAGTAAATGAAAGAATCCACACATGCGGAGCATTTAATTTACAGGTCGATTCTACACGCCACTGGAATACTCAAAGCGTGTAGGTAGGTTGGGCGAGGTTTAGAATCTGTTTGAATATCTGGTATACTACAGAACATGCTTACGTATAATCCAAAAAAGTGTGCTCGCCTAGAAATTCGAGCATGGCAAGCACACCATGTCGGAAAAAAGGCGGCACTGGCATATTATCTCACTCGTCATCAAATGGAGGTGTTTGGATTGGGACCAATAGTG
>CAZMTW010000139.1:0-2430 GCA_964569285.1 uncultured Gammaproteobacteria bacterium | reverse complement strand
TTTCATTTGGTCTGACCAAAATTGCCTTCGACAATCAAGAATTCTTTAGCGCATTTATTTGGATGCGTTTTGGATCATTCTTGTTCCCGCTCACATTCTTGTTGTTTAAGAAGCAGCGAACGGACATTATCCAGTCAGCTTCGTTGTTTAAGGAGAAGGCGGGTATCCTATATATAGTTGCGCAGGCGTTTGGTGGAGTTGCATTTGTTTTCATCAACTACGCGATCTCTCTAACATCAGTTTCTATTGTGAACGCTTTGCAAGGTGTACAGTATGCGTTTTTGTTACTCATGGCCATCGTTGGCTCACTTTTCTATCCAAAACTGCTTAAGGAAAGTATGAGTAAAAGAGGTTTGGCAGTAAAAATTGTTGCCGTTGTTATTATCGGCATTGGTCTGTATCTCATAGCGCAGTATGCCGTCTAAAAAACCAGCAAAAAAGAAGAAGAAACACGACGAACATTCTCATGGTCCGCTCAAGTTCCCTCGTGGTTTCTTGTGGGGGGCTGCAACGTCAGCTCATCAGGTAGAGGGTGGAAATATTCATAATGATTGGTGGTTGTGGGAGCAGAAGAAGGGTAATGTAAAAAATAATGATCAATCTGGCAAAGCAACAGACCACTATAATAGATATGAGGAAGATTTTGATTGGGCTAAGTCGTTGGACCACAATGCACATCGGTTGTCGATTGAGTGGAGTCGTATAGAGCCAGAGGAAGGGAAGTGGAATTTTGATGAGGTTGCGCATTACCGAAACGTGCTGAAGGCATTACGGAAACGAAAATTAAAAGCAATGCTCACATTGCACCACTTTACGAATCCAGCATGGATAGCAAAACAAGGTGGGTGGAATAATTCTGACACTCCTCGATACTTTGCGCGATATGCCACATTCATTGCTGAGCACTTGGGAGAATATGTTGATTTTTGGGTCACGATTAATGAACCAATTATTTATATAGGACAAGGATACGGCATGGCTGACTGGCCCCCTCAAAGGAAAAGTTTTTTTGCTGCTGCAGGTGCATTTTTGCGTCTATCAAAAGGACATCAACTTGCGTACAAAGCGATTCATGCTCAGCTGGATGAAAAAGGTCGCAAAAAAAAGCGCAAGAAAATTGTGCAGGTTGGCATTGCAAAGAACCAGTTGTCTATTACCATGTATAGAAATCGGTTTATAGATTATCTGTACGTACGCGTATCAGAATTTGTATGGAATGATCTCTTTTTTCTGTGGACGAGATTGAAATATTTTGATTTCATTGGAGTGAATTACTATTTTCATCAACGAGTGAAGCGTGCAAAGGGTAGGGGATTTATTTACGTAGATGTTCGTTCAGAAGAAAAGCGAGAAAGTTCAGATTTGGGCTGGGAAGTATTTGCTCCAGGCTTGTTTAATGTGTTGATGGATTTACGCAAGTACAAAAAACCAATGTACGTTACCGAGAACGGTATTTCTACGACGAATGATGATAAACGTGTGCGATATATTGTGGTGCATCTCAAAGAGCTGTATCACGCGCTAGAAGCTGGACTGGATGTGAAAGGGTATTTTCACTGGTCTCTATTGGATAATTTTGAATGGAGCCAAGGATTTACTCCGCGATTTGGATTGATTGAAGTGAATTACAAGACATTCAAGCGCACGCCTAGACCAAGTGCATTTATATATAGTCAAATTTGTAGAGACAATGAAATTGATCATGAACTGTTGCGTTTTCTTGGTCATGGTGTCAAAGTAGGAGATGTCTGTAAGGACTGTAAAGTAAAAATAGATGGCTTATCATAAGGTAGCTCACGTCCGAAAGTTTATTCTCGTGCCAGTACTTATAATTTTTTTTGGTGGAGGTTTGTTGTTTTGGAATACGTATGCAAACAATCCATATCCAGATGAACCAACGACATTTGGTGTGACTTTTAGCACATTGTATGCTCGGGAACTTGGTTTGGACTGGCAGAAAGTATATATTGAAACGCTGGATGATTTGAAGATTCGTAATTATAGAATTCCCGTGTATTGGAACGAGATTGAGCGAGATCAGGGAAGTATTTGGTTAGATGATGTTCGTTGGATGTTAGATGAAGCCGAAAAGCGTGATGCGCATGTTTTTTTGGCAATAGGGCGTCGAGTGCCACGTTGGCCTGAATGCCATCCACCAGACTGGACTCGTAATATGCCAGAGGAGGAAATTCAGGAACACGAGTTGCATATGATAAAGACTATTGTTGAAGAGTTTAAAGATCATCCTGCTGTGGATCGATGGCAAGTGCAAAACGAGCCGTTCTTTGCATTTTTTGGTGAATGCGCTGAGCCTGATGAGGATTTTATTCGCGAGTCTATTAACCTTGTGAAGGAGTTGGACCCGTCACGACCGGTGTTGACCACGGATAGCGGGGAGGTAAGCACGTGGAGCAAAAACTCTGATGTGGC
>CAZMTW010000138.1:0-2460 GCA_964569285.1 uncultured Gammaproteobacteria bacterium | reverse complement strand
GTGAATTCCCATTATGGCTCTCCCTTACTCACGTTGACATTCTTTCTGTGAGTGAAAAACATGTTGATTTTTGTGAGAAGCTTGCACAGGAATTTCGTGACGTTGGCATCCGTGTGGACATTGATGATTCAGATGAAACCGTAGGGAAGAAAATCCGAAACGCGACCAAGCGAAAATCTCCATACATCTTAGTGATTGGTGACAAAGAAATGGGATCGGACATGCTCGCTGTCCGAAAACGTGGTGAACAAGACACAGTAGATATTTCTAAAGAACAATTCAAGAAAGATATTCTAGAACGCATTTCAACAAAATCATTAGATATCTAATATCATGTCTACAAAAAAAATACTCCTCACCATTTTGTCGATTATGATTCTCGCACCAGCGAGCTTCGTTGTCGCAGCAGGTTCGGTATATCTTGCGGCAGAATATTGGCCTACACCAGCTCTAATTGCGTTTGACTGCACAAATCTCGAGGAAGAAGAATGTTATAGCGATCCACGTTGTCTACCAAATATCGGCTCAAGCTCATGCTCGCCTGATGGTATATGCACAACTGATCTCACTTTTTTAAGTTGCTATGCGGTCTCAGACGGGCTAACGGCTCAAATAGCAGATGCCAAAGAACTATGTGCTACAACAAATGGAGAATGGTTGCCAAATATTCAATTTAATCCTTTAGGAGAATGTAGCTGTGCTCGAGATCAATTCAATGATCCAGAATTTTGGAGCGTAGGTGATCTCTATTTCCTTAAAGACATCGGCTGCACCGACGAAAAGAATATCTGCACCAACTACCTAGAAGGAACATGGAATCCGTCAGAGCTGATCAGCAGCACGGTCAAACCAGTTCCACAAAACGAATGCATAACCGGAAGACCTGCATATGATGGCAAGTACTATGACAATTGGGACAAACAACGTGCAACCTGTACAACGTACGAATTCGAACCATTACTACCAAGCTGCATTATAGACGACATACCAGTTGATGGCATCCAAGTGAACATGCGTCAAAATGATATAGACGGAAACGACTTTGACTTCTAGGATTGAGACTGCTACAGTCCACCGATATGAAATATTTCCTTCTTCCTTTAGGGTGCGCCACAAACAAGGCTGATGCAGAACGAATAGCCTCTGTATTGGAGTCTATTGGATATGACGCTGCTGAAACAGAAGCAGACGCCGACATTATTGGTATTGTTGCATGCTCAATTCGACAATCTGCTATTGATCGTGTGTTTAGCAAAATTCATAAATGGAATAAACGAAAAGAAAAAGAACAACTAATTACCTTTGTCTCTGGTTGTATCCTACCTTCGGATCAAAAGAAATTCCTGAAGTTGTTTGATTTTGTTGTTGGTTTAGATGATATTACCAACATGCCAGAAATGCTGAAGCAATATGGAACTTCAGCGCCTGGAAGTTTTTGGGAAATCAACCCGCGGCGTGGTTCAAATTTTAAGGCGCTCGTTCCTATTCAAAATGGCTGCGATAAATTTTGTACCTATTGCGCTGTGCCCTACACTCGTGGGCGCGAAGTATCCCGCCATTCAGAAGAAATCGTTACAGAAGTGAAACGTTTAATTGCTGATGGATATAAACAAATTACATTACTTGGGCAGAATGTTAACTCATACGGTCTAGATAAACCTGGAGAAGAAAAAACATTTGCCGAATTACTAGAGGCGATTGGCATGGCCGGAGATGAAGCTCCACAGAAAGTTTGGATTCACTACACCTCTCCTCATCCACGAGACATGACTGAAGACGTGTATAGAGTGCAAGCCAAATATGAATCACTTGCACACTACCTCAACCTACCACTGCAATCAGGTTCTAATGATGTGTTGCGACGTATGAATAGACGCTATTCCGTAGAACAGTATATGGAAAAACTCGATATGGCTCGTGAATACATGCCTGATATCACCATTTCAACAGATATCATAACCGGCTTCTGTGGAGAAACAGATGAATTATATGAAGAAACAAAGGCTGTAATGGAACGAGGAAAGTTCGATCTTGCGTTTATTGCTCAGTACTCTCCTCGCCCAGGCGCGGTAGCAGAAAAGCGATTTCCTGATGATGTACCAAAAGAGGTTAAAAAAAAGCGCGACGAAGAACTTACAGATATTCTACGCCGAACTGCATTGGAAAACAATCAAAAAATTGTTGGCACAACCATTCCAGTTCTTGTCGAAACAAAAAGTCGTAAGCAAGGTAAATTTCTAGGTCGCACAGAAGGACTTAAATCCGTACAATTTTCATGTGACGATGAATCGTTGATAGGTGAATTTGTGAACATTGCAATTGAAGAAGCTGACGCATGGCGCTTCTTTGGTTCGCTTGTTGCGTCATAATACAATCAACTCGTGTAGGATTCCCAACCAGCTTGAGGATACTGTTGTGCAGCCACTTTTGGATCATCTGCGGTATATATACCACGACCCA
>CAZMTW010000137.1:0-2462 GCA_964569285.1 uncultured Gammaproteobacteria bacterium | reverse complement strand
AGCTTGACGATACTGTTGTGCAGCCACTTTTGGATCATCTGCGGTATATATACCACGACCCACAATAATCACATCTGTTCCGGTCTCTATTGCATGCTGAGGAGTCTGATATTGCTGTCCAAGTGCATCTCCGCCATTCTCAAGATTGATACCAGGTGTCATAACAATCATTGATTTGGGGACAGCGGCATTCCCCTTTCCAATAAATCCACAGACAAAATCATTATATTTCTGAGCCCACTCATACGCTGTATTTGTATATTCACCTACTGCAAGCGATCCAGCAGAACTCATCTCTGCGAGCAATAGCAATCCACGTCCTAATGGCAATCCAACTTCTCGTAATCCTTCAATAACACCAGGTCCTGGAACAATATGTGCATTGGTAAAATCTGCCCAATCCGCAATGTGATGGATACCTTTGCCGTATTGCATTTTTACCGTATTCCCGATATCAGCAAATTTTCTATCTTCGAAGATCATGAAGTTATGTTCTTTGGCGAGCCTAAGCAAGTCAGCAATCACATCATCAGAAAAATCTTCCATCGTATCGATATGGGTCTTCAACAAACAAATCTCAGGACCGACCGCATCTGCAATAGCCAAGAACTGTTTTGAGTTTGTAACATCCAGAGAAACACATAAATTCGTCTCTTTGTTATGCATTAATGGAAGTAATTTCTTACCTGCTGGATTTTCAACTTGTGTTGATCGTTCCAAATATGTCATATATTTATTCTAATCCCATTTTCTTACCCCATCCTTCTGGATCTTGATTCCACTCAAGAACTTTTTCTTTTTGATCTTCTGCCAGAGCACCAGTTTCAACAGCTGCGTTTACTATCGCTGAAAAGTTTGTCAGGGTATATAGATTCACATTCGCTCTAGTAAATCCCTTCTTCGATGACTCCATTTCATATGTAGAAATAGCAACGCAATCTGTTACTACTCCACCTTCATCGCGAACACCTTCAATAGCAGTCAACGAACTTCCACCAGTACTAATCAAATCTTCAAGTATCAAGACCTTTTGCCCCTTCTGTAACACACCCTCAACCAAATTCTTCTTTCCATGTCCTTTCGCTTTTCCTCGAATATAAATCATTGGCACACCAAGCTTATCTGCAACCCACGCTGAATGCGGAATAGCACCAGTCGCTGGCCCACCAATAACATCAAACTCAATATTCTTCTCTTTGATCAAATCAACAAATGCGTCAGCAACTGCATTCCGTATCTCAGGATACGAAATAATCAGACGGTTATCACAATAAATCGGCGAACGAAGCCCAGATGTATACGTAAATGGCTCATCCATATTAACTGCCACCGCTTTGATCTCTAGTAATTTTTTTGCAATATCTTCTGGAGTCATACACTTAAAATTCATGTCTTATACCTGTTTTGTCTCTGTGATATTTTCCAAACTCCTCTAAACCAAGTGCCTGCTCCCCAGAAACTACCGGTCCTTGTAAACACGTTGTTTGGCCGGTACCATCCATCGTGCAATTGCCACAAATACCAAACCCACACTTCATATACCGCTCTATAGAGACTTCACTTGGAACTCCAAATTCCGCGCAAATAGTTGCCACCTTGTGTTGCATCAATTCCGGACCACAGGTAAGAACCTTTGTATCTTCAAGTTGTCCATCCTTCTTACGCTGTTCTAGAATCTCAACAAGTACATCTGTTACGTACCCCTTGTGTCCCTTTGATCCATCGTCAGTTGCTACAACAACGTTTGCACCTGCTAGAGCAGCTCGTTCTTCAAATAATAAATCTTCTTTTGAGCGAGCACCAACAAGAAAATCAACACTACATCCAGCAGCACGTGCATTATCTGTAGCAAATGCCAGAGGAGCAGCTCCATACCCTCCTCCGACCGTAATCACGTGAGAATCTTTTTTAAATCGATACGCTGACCCGTACGGCCCAGAAATTCCAAGCTTATCCCCTACCTTCATCTCAAACACCGCATTGGTTGCCTTCCCAAGTGCAAAAATCGTCAGCTCAAACTTTCCATTCTTATCATTTGCTATTGAAAACGGCTTTTGGTCGACTCCTGGCACCCACAACATTACAAACTGTCCAGGACGAGAATTAAATTCATACTCAAACGTAAACGTACGAACATTCTCTGTTTCTTGATCAATCTTCGCGATTGGAAGTACCAACGGATTACTACGTGATGCCATACGCTATTCGTTATGCCCTATTCCAATTATTTCCTCAATACTTTTAAAACCTTCCTGCTCCATAATCTCCTCCATTTCTTTCGCAATCAACTTCATTGCTTTTTCACCCCTGTAATACAATGCCGAGCCAACTCCAATTAATGACGCACCAGCCATGAGCATTTCAATAGCATCTGCACCATTCGTCACTCCACCTGTTCCAATAATGGGAATCTTCACTGCCTCATAAATATCCCATACCGCCTTCAATGCAATCGGCTTTAG
>CAZMTW010000136.1:0-2512 GCA_964569285.1 uncultured Gammaproteobacteria bacterium | reverse complement strand
CCCGACAACAGTACCCAAAAGCGACCCAAGAGTATGAATAAATCCAAACCAGATACCAAACATTGCGAATCCAGCAATGATAATGAGAAGAACGATATCAAACAGGCCCATACGTGTAGTTAATTAGTAAATTTGAATATTAGAAAATTTTGTCTATGACTTGAAATTATGCTCAACATAGCCTATACTATCAGCTATGAATAGTACACTGCCACAATCTGTCACATACATCGCTCGAGATATCGAACGCGCACTTGGCGTACAAAAAAATACTGTCAACTATGCCATTATCTCAAATAACAGCACTTTTGCCAAAGAGTCTGTACACAGCTATGATGTGACCCTTGTCGAAAGTGATGAAACACTCAGTACACAAGAGCTTTTGGCAGGTTCAAATATTGAAAAGAATACACATATTCTTGTTTTCAAAAACACAAAAGCAATAGAGCGCCTTGCCACTGAAAAAGAAGTACATCTCCTCAATCCTTCCGCAGAACTAGCAGGAAAGATAGAAGAAAAAATTTCTCAAATAGCATGGCTTGGTGAACTGACCAAATTTTTGCCACCACATGATATCAAAACATGCAAAGAACTTATGTTTGACATGTCACCATATATTGTACAGTTCAACCACGCACACAGTGGTATAGGAACAATGCTTATTACATCTGAAGGAGACCTCGTAGAAGTGAAAGAAAAATTTCCAAATCGTCCTGTCCGAATGACACAGTTTATCGATGGGCCAGTGTATACAGTCAACGCTGTTGTGCATACTGGGGGTGTACTTGTAAGTAGCCCGAGCTATCAGATCACTGGCCTCTCCCCTTTTACCGACAATCAGTTTACTACTATCGGGAATGACTGGGGTGCTGCGCATACCATGCTTTCGGATGCACAAAAAGAAACCATTCACACAATGGCAACAGAAATTGGAGAACAAATGAAAAACGATGATTGGAAAGGATTGTTTGGTATTGATGTTGTTGTGGAAGAAAAAACTGGCACTGTCTATCTGATAGAAATCAATGCACGTCAACCTGCGTCTACGACGTTTGAAAGTTGGTTGCAGGACAGTAGCGTAGCAACATACACGTCAGAACTTTCTACATTTGTTGCACATCTTCGAGCCTTGTTGGGAGAAAATCTTTCGGAATATTCTCTCATTCCGGTTGAACATGGTGTACAAATCTTACAACGGATGACCACAACAATAGCCGATGTACAACCTGACAGCATTACGGTTCTTCGTGATCTAGATTGTACAGTGATTCCATATGATCAAAGAACACTCGGGGCAGAATTGTTGCGCATTCAATCAGATGAATCGTTTATTCAATCACATACTCTCTTTACAGCACTGGGAAAAAAGATTGCACACGAGTTGGAAAAATCAAACAAAAACATATGAACACAGCACTCTCACAAGCAGCCGTAGATCGTATCCATGCTTACGAAACACTTACCTTTGGAAAGAATACGGTTGTCTGTCCATATTTCAATAATAAACGCCAAAAAATTCGTGGTGCCCTTCGTGCACTAATAGGCAAAGGATCTCCCGAAGAAATTGTTGAAGAAGCGACTATCTTGGCGCTGCGTCAACATACAGACTTACGTACCTGTGACACAAAAACCATCACCACATTTTTGGTTGATCACAATCTTGGTATAGACTGTTCCGGTTTTGTATACCATATCCTTGATGCTGAAATGAAAGGAACAAAAGAAAAAACTCTGAAAAAAATTCTTCATTTTCCATTTGCATCCTCCCCTCTCAAAAAACTCCGCACAAAACTTCGCCCAATTGAAAATACAAATGTCAAAACACTCGCACACGAAAAGAATTCTTCATTTGTGTTACTTTCCAATATACAAGCAGGAGACTTCATCACGATGATTGGTAGCAAAAAAGTGGGCAATCCTGATCATATTCTTCTCGTAGAATCAGTTGACGAACATGTTGTGACACTCGCGCACTCATACAAACTCCCAAAAGATGGAAAGTATAATCATGGAATAAGGCACTGCACCGTGACAATTACTGATCCGAAAAAAACTCTTCTTGAACAAGATTGGGAAGATCCAGAAATGTTGGAAGTGTTGAAAGAGGCTAGTCTTATAGAAGTGAGACGGTTACACTGATTTACATGTTCTCTGCAGCCAGCATTGAGTCTTCAGAAAAATCACCCCGATGATATGCATCAATAATTTTTTGAAACTCGGGTTCTCTTTCTTCCAAAATTTCCAAGAGTCTCTTAAAATGACTCTGGTTCCAATCCTGATAAAATATTCTAAACTCTTGAGGCAGCAAAGTTCCTTCAGGAAATTGAGAAAAATCTTCAATGCGTTTTTTTTCTTGAAGATATATTTCAGGAAGAGGCATATCTCCTCCCAATGTTGCCAATATACCTTCTGCCTTATTTTTTAAAATTTCTTCCGTAGGTCCTTCAACATTAAGATCGATTTCAGCATCAAGGGATTCACCAGTACCCTTATCAAACAATTCCTTCAATAA
>CAZMTW010000135.1:0-2560 GCA_964569285.1 uncultured Gammaproteobacteria bacterium | reverse complement strand
GGAGCCGGCGGTTAGAATCATTATTTTTTGAGGATGTGCAGATGCAATTGCTTCGAGCGCGTCTTCGTCTGATGATATACCGCCAACCATAGCAATATCGATCCGATCAATGTAGTGGTCCACCATTGCAATTACATCTCCGTGGGAGAAACCATAAATATCTGCATCACGTGAAAAATCTACAGCAAGAAGAGCGTCGCCACGTTCTGCATTTATGATTTGGTTAAAAGATGTTTCTAAACCATCTGAGAGTGGAGTGAAAATGAGCCATGCAGAAGGAAAGAGTTCAAGTACTTCTGTTGGAACTTCAAATTCTGTAATAACACCTGGGCGAAAGCCAAAAAATTCTCTTTCATGACCGCGAATTTTTATTTTTTGAAAGGAGGTTGCACCTGGTAGTTCTTGTATGTATTGAATTGATATATGTTCTCGTTTCACTTGTTCAAGTAACTCAACACCAAATCTATCAGTACCAACTGCAGATACTAGCACCACTTCTTCTCCGGCTCGTCGAATATGTACAGCAAAATTAGTTGCAATGCCGCCGGGGAGCTTGTGTCCACTGACCGTGAAGTGATCAATAGTGATGTCGCCGATGGAGATAATCATATGCTAAAATGCTCCAAAATGTGACGCAACCGTGGCTGCAATTTCTGTACCTGCTTGTAGTGCTTCTGGAATTGCATTCTTATCAATATATGAGGTAACAAAACCAGCGCGGAATGCATCTCCACATCCAGTGGTATCGACAACTTCCTCTACTCGAATAGCAGATTGTGTATATTCTTTATGTTTAAATAGGGCCATAGATCCTTTTGATCCAAGAGTGACCACAAGTAATGTGTTCGGATGTTGTGAAGCAATCTTTTTTACTTCATCAACTGTTTCTTCATCAGCCCCAAGAAAGGCAATGTCAATATCTTCGATATAGGCTTCTAACATAGAGGTAACGTCACCGTGTTTGAATCCGTCGATATCTGCGTCTCTTGAAAAGTCGACAACTTTTAGTACATTTTCTACTTCGAGCTTAATTACATCTTTAAAAACGGGTTCTAGCCCATCCGAAAGGGGAATCACAACAGCTCGTGCGTTTGCTATGTTTTTTTTGTCTTCTTCAGTGAGTCGTATTTGCGGTAGTACTCCTGTATTAAAACCACAAAAATTTCGTTCATTGTTCTCTAAGCGTATTTTTTGTTCTGCAGTGTGGCCATGAAAGTGCTGAACAAGTTCTGTATTCACGCCTTCTTTGTTTAATTCATTCAAGGCGAACTTTCCGTGTTCGTCATTTCCTATACCACTTATTAAAGATACATTTTCTCCAAGACGATGAGCATGAACTGCGAAATTGGCAGCAATACCTCCAACAAACTTTTCTCCAGTGATAATGTAGTTGTCGACACAGAGGTCACCAATAGAAATGATCATTATTCTATCATGCTAATGATCGCTCGAACTTTTTCTTCATCTACTGCGTCTTCTGCTGTTTTGAGTGAAGATCCGACAAATGCTCCATCTGCTACAGAAAATTGTTCATGTGCATTATTAAGGTTGACGCCTGCTCCAATCAGTACGGGGAATTCTGGAAATGCTTCTTTGACGTGTCGGACATCTGCGATAGGTGTTTCTTCTCCGGTTGCCGTCCCTGTTACTGTGACGGCAGCAGCTCCTGCATCCATTGCTTGTTGAGCTGAGGTAATGAGATCTTTCCCTTTTTCGAGTAGAATTTTGTGTTTTACTTGGATGTCTGCAAATATCGCTATGTGTTCAGCACCAATCTTTTTGCGATAAGCAATGATTGCATCTGCTTCTGGCTCAATAATTCCTTGATTACATTGGACTCGGTCTACAAAAACATCAATACGGACATATGCGCACCCTGCTTTTTTTGCAATGTTGAGAGCTGCTCTCCAATCATTAAGGAGTACGCCGACACCCACTGGAATTGAAACGGCGTTTACCACCGCCTGAGTCGCTTTTAGGATACACTGTTCCTGTTCTGTGGTAACAAGGATGGTATGAGGGTCATCTCTGTCATTTTCTATACAAATGCCATGTGAACCACCAGATTCAAGCGCCGTTGCATCAGTAACCGCGTGTGCAATAAATTTGTCTATACCAGGATGGTTTGGATATCCAACCGTTGGACGTAGGTGCACCATGCCCAAAAAAGCCTTCTTTTTTCCAAAAATGTCCTCAAAAGAGTTATTTTTTTCATGTGACATACTGGTGCATTATGAACGATATCAATCAAGGAGTCAACGCAAAAAAAAGAGGGTCCCGCGAGGCGTCCGTGGTCTCCTCTTCTGCTACGTGGTGTGCAGAGAGATGACCTCTCGGACGGCCTCGATGAGACCTTCGGGTCCGTGGTTGATGGTCACGTGGTGTGCTGCGCCGCTCCTGCCGAGCGTCGTGTTCGCACCCACCGCTACCACGACCACGCCGTCGACTCCTGACACGCACCTATCGTTCCCGCCGTCACCGAAGTGGTAGACGGGACGACCGGTAGCCCGCATCGCCTGGACCGGGTCGCTCTTGCGTGCACCAACCGCACAGCAGTCGA
>CAZMTW010000134.1:0-2561 GCA_964569285.1 uncultured Gammaproteobacteria bacterium | reverse complement strand
CTGCGGCAAATAAACTACGCTCTATTGAGGTTTTCCAAGCGTCGGACCGATATTTTGCTGACTAATTAACTCAACAGGAACAGGAAGTGCACCCGCATTGAGCCGTTGTGCTAATTCCTTTGACTCATCAAGGGTAAAATCTCCAGAAATGACCGCTTCACCTGTGGTAATTTCTTGTTGCACGACTGGAGCGCTAATGATTGATCCATCAAGATAAATAGCAACTGTTTTTTTAATATTATCACGAGTAATTTGTCCAAATAATTCCTTTCCTTCATTGTTAAACGTCAATGAAACAGTCGGTAAACCACTATTCTGATCAAATGTAACATCTGCGCGTTCCAGTTGCTCACCGGTTAATTGTGTATCCTCGTAAAACGGACCTTGGAACTGAGGCTCTTCTGGAATAGTATTAAATAAAATATGACGCGCACGCGCAGTACTACCAGCTGCTGGGGTTGCCTCTTCTCCCTCTTCTGCTACTGGCGGTTCTACAGCTGCATCTACGTCCGTACGCTCATCTACACGTACAATATGATAACCAAAATCGGTCTGAACTAATTCTGGAATAACTTCTCCAACGACTCCAGTTTCAAAAACAGCGGTATTAAACTCTGGCACCATCACACCTTCTTGAATCTCCCCTAAATCTCCGCCTTTTTCAGCAGAACCGGGATCCTTGGAAAACTCTTTTGCAAGTGCTTCAAAATCCTCTCCTGCAAGGACTCGGTCCAAAACTGCCTGTGCCTCGCCTTTTGTTACCTCATTTTGTGCTCGTATCTCTAATTTCTGTTCTTCTGGAATCTCAGGCGGCTCCCCTTCTGTTTTAAATTCAAGTAACGGTGTCTCACCAATACGGTTAATTGCTTCAGTAATGTCAGTAATACCTGGAAGTTCAACTAATACGCGCCAATCCTCTGCACCAGAACGTATAGTCTGAATATTTGGTTCAGACACACCAAATGCATTAATGCGTCGCTCAATCACATCTCGAACGCCATCTAATGCTCCAGCACGCTCATCTGCAGGGATTTCTGTCACATCTGCGTCATACAACAATGATGTGCCACCTTGCAAATCCAAACCAAGGTGAACCTTCACCTCTTTTTCATAATCTCCAATATGAATATTTGGGCCTTTTGGATAGTCGATAACACCGGCACCTATAGCCAATATCAGAATTCCTACCAGCGCTAAACGAATCTTTAATCTCTGAGTCATACCGGTGGATTATACCGAATGAACAGAATTTAGGCAACGCCACTATTCACAGCTAATCATGCACCCACACCGGAGTGCCAATATCTGCCCAATCATAGACAAAATGAGCATCAGCTTCACGCATGTTCACGCATCCATGACTTTGGGGCCTACCAAAATTATTATGCCAATACGCCGTATGTAAGTAGAAGTTCTTTCCTGTGGCACCCTGAATAAACCGAAGATTCCAAGGTGTATTGGGGAAAAAATATTCAGGCCTACCATCATACACATGGCTTGCAATCTTCTTCAGCACTGAATATTCACCAGGAGGTGTAGGAGTACCTGGCAATCCAGTAGAAACCAGGTACACATTGCGCATATAACCATCCTCCCATACATATTCAATCTGTTCACTCAAATCCACCTCAATATATTTATTTTCTCGCTCCATGTCCCCTTTTTGACGTTGGCGACGAGGTGAAACAACCAACTCAGCAGCCACGTCCTCATCTAATTGAGCAACAGACACATGAGCTCCTCCTCGAAAATCTTCTTCAAATAAAGATAATGGAGTGTACGCTAATTTCTCACCATCTCCTCGGAAAAAACGAACCTCAGCAATTTGATCTCCAGCAGGCACGATTGCAATCTCTTGCGTACCATCTCCATCAAGATCAATACCATCAAGTTGGACCCCACTTTTAAATTCTCGTGTAAACGCACTAAATTCTGCAAGCACAGGATAAGTATGCGCAGCGTCAATGACGTAATTCTTCACTCGTGTTTCAGCACCATTTTGAAAACCAATAACGAGTTCATCGACATTATCACCATTTGTATCGACTGTTGCGAGACTCAATCCTTGGGTCGCCTCTTCTTCAAACGGAACAATGTCGGGCATAAGCAACTGCCCTTTGGAATTAAATACACGAACGCGAGGACTTGCGCCTTCTCCCGATCCTGCAATAATTTCCATTTGCCCGTCGCCAGTAACATCACCAACCGTGACCACGACACCAGTTGTGACATCAGCAAACGCATTAAAAAATCTGGCGGTATGCGTATCAAGCTGCAATCGCCCATCCAGAATCAGCACAAGTGGACGATTCCAATACGGAAAACTCACAATAATGTCATCCGACCCATCCGTATCAACATCTCCGATTGCGATATCCATTTCAGATTGATTCAATGACGAAGAAATAATCTGTGTTTCATATAACTTTTTTCCTTTCGCTGAAAACACTCGAATCCATCCATCTGCATCTTTTCCTCCCGATTGAGCGACGACATACTCCTTTGTACCATCACCATCCACGTCTCCAACTACAACTTCCATACCACCCACGTACTCTTCG
>CAZMTW010000133.1:0-2564 GCA_964569285.1 uncultured Gammaproteobacteria bacterium | reverse complement strand
TAGCATTTCTGTATTGTAACATTTTAATATTGTATTTTATAGGCTTTACGTTAATATTATTACCTTGTTTGATAATAATATTTTTGATTTAAAGCACCCTAGTAGCTCTCTTTTCTCAAGGTCTGAACCCTCCTGTAGGAGGTATTTTGCGTAATTGCGTACATCTATATCTTTTACTTCTATATTTTCTTTTGTTCCAAGAATTACCCTCTGAAACTTCTTAACCCTTGCAACCTCATCCTTTATTTTCTCCTTAATCCCAAGTTCATTTAAATCAATCTTTTCCATCAACCCTTCAAATTGCTTCAAGAGGTCCTCTTCATTAATATACCCACACTTACAATTTTTATCTTTTGACTTAGTACAGCCATAGTAAACATGGCGGTGAATATTTCCATTCTTTTGTTTCTTAAATTTTTCATCAGCTGTTATTCCTGACCCGCACAATCCACACTCCATGATTTTTGTGAACGCAAATTCCTTGTCCTCGACCCTGATTATTTGAGTCTTTATCTGCTGCCTAACCATGTCGAACACCTCCTTGGTGATTAGCGGTTCGTGTATTCCTTTGTACCAGAGTCCACTCTTTCTTGGATATTCAAATGTTCCGTAATAAAAATCACTTTGCAACAGTAGATATATATTACTCAGTGTTAATCCCTTGTTGCCATTTGGAGTCTTGAAGTTTAATTCAAATTTGAGCCAGTGATAAATTTTTTTACCACTCCATTTTTCGTAAGCTACCTTTTCAAACATCTGCTTTATTATAGGGCCTCGTTCTGGATCAATATACACGTGACCCTTACGATCCACTCTTTTCTCATTTAGGTAGCCCATGGGGGCAGGACAGGGCCATAAGCCCATCTCACAGCGTGTTCGCAGTCCACGCTTCACGTTGATACTTTTGTTGTCGTTCTCAAGCTTTGCCTGCGAGCAGAGAATCATAAGTAGAAACTTTTCATTTGGAGAATTTTCAAATGATTGCCCAAATGTCCTGATTTGATGTAATCTTTTTTCGTCCATTAAGTCTACAAGAGTACCAAGATCTCCCGCATTTCTGCTTAGTCGATCTGGTGCCCATGTTAAAATACCTGTGTATCTTCCAGAGTTTAGATCACGTATAAGATCATTAAATACTGGACGTTGCCCTGATGCTTTAGCGGAGTGTGATTCACGTCGAATATCAACGATCTCAAGATTCTCCCGTTCAGCAATTTGAAGCATCTCTTTGACTTGTGAATCAATAGAGAGAGCTTGTTTCTCGTCGGATTCAGTTGATTTACGTGCATACAAACAGTATTGCACCCTTTCTGGTGGCAGTACTGTTGGGGAACCTATCTGGGCACTCGTATATTTCTCCATCTATTCATTGATGACAGACTGGTTGGGGGGAGTCAAGGATGTCAATTGTTGGTATACCCGTCGTCTTCCTTGGGTTTGATTCGCTCTAAGCGATCAGATTCTTCATTCCACTCCTTTTTCCGCTTTTGGTTTGCGACGTTAAACAACTCTGCAAGTGCCACATCACCGTCGCAGAACGCTTTCACATACAGTTGAATTATTCCATCTGCCGTTTCCTCATCCCATCCTTCTTGAATCTCATCGTACAGATAGAATAACGATTCGAAGTTAGTACCATCGAATTCAATTGGCTTCCGCAATCTATCCAAAGTACGCTCCATAATGAGTGCGTATTGCTTACCTTTATCGCGTTGCATGTAGTTAGGGTCGTGATGTGATAGCCAAAATGTTGATGCTCTGTAATCCTCTGCCTGCACTCCTTTTATTATCACTGTTTCTGCCGCTCCACTAATAACCTCTCTCCCTTGATGAAGTGCCACCATCACTTCCTTGTTGAATGTTGGGTGGCGAAGTAGCCATCGGTAAAATGTGCTGTGATCAATCCCGACCTTGTTGCAGATATAACGAATATTCGGAACTTTTTCGAGTTCCTTAATAATCCGCTCCTCTATGTCAATGCTGTATCTCATGGTTAGTTTATCTTCTGTACCTTGCGGCCAGAGTGCTTTTCGTACCTACGAATAATCAGGTCAACGAAGACAGGGTCGAGCTCGACCATAAAGCAGTTACGCTTGAGTTGGTCTGAAGCGATCATTTCACCACCACTACCCCCGAATAGGGAGAGAATATTGTCGCCAACTTTTGTACAACGACGGATTGGTTTGTCGTGGAGTGTGACCGGCTTTTCCGTTGGATGTTCGTACAAATTTCCAGCGAGACGTTTATCACACCAGATGTCGAACATTGCATAGAAGTTCTCGATCATTTCAATGCCAGTACCTATATCCTTGTTCATCACCTCGTCGTAGTTTTTGTGATGCGGAGAAAGATACGGCTTACCTCGAACGCCATAAACACACGGCTCGTAAACCTTTGAGAATGCTACTTGCGGAGTTGGATTGGCAATACCTTTAAGCCAAATGCAGATACGCTTGAAGCTCACATTTAGGTTTGTATAAATCTTGGCTATCAAGGGTACGTAGCTTTCGTCACAGTAGTAGAAGATGTGCACGTCTTTTGCTGATACCGCTAGCGCGTTTTCG
>CAZMTW010000132.1:0-2582 GCA_964569285.1 uncultured Gammaproteobacteria bacterium | reverse complement strand
AAGATACGAAAATCCTCGCGACAATGGAAAGACAACCAATCCAACAATGCCATGAATGGTATCACCATCTCGAACAATAAGACGATGCACAGGGCGGCCATACGATTGTTGCATGTGCAACCAATCCCATGAATGCAAAAAAGAGGAATGCTCTCCAGCTTCCTCCTTCATAAAGCCATCCCATACTGCTTGATCTGTTGTTGGTTCTACTATCATGTATGTCTACGAACTAGCTAATTGTTTTAACGCTTGTCGCACCTGTTCCTCAATAGGATCATCTGGATTGACGTTCCCCATAACATCTAACGCCTCTGATCGTGAATAACCAAGTGATAACAATACATCCACCGTGCTGAGCTCTTGCGATGACGAAACAGAACCATCTGAGTCACCAGGAATAATATCAACCGATTCCTTCAAGTCCAATACAATACGCTCTGCTGTTTTTTTGCCTACACCAGGAATGCTAGTGAGTGTAGAAATATCTCCATGAATAATTGCTCGCTTCACATTATCTGCCGCCAATGCCGAAAGTACACTCAGCGCAAGACGTGGGCCAACTCCAGAAACAAGAATAAGCTTTGTGAACAATCCTAAATCATTTCTATCAAGAAAACCAAACAAATCGAGGCTATCTTCACGCACATGTTGATATGTATATATCTCAACAACAACTCCAACCGACATTCCCTCCAATACGCGCGCAGGGACAAACACAAGATACCCAATATCATTATTTTCAACAACAAGAGCATCTTCCTCAAGATGACGTACTTTCCCTTTTATGTAACTAATCATATTGGGAGTATATCACGCCTTATCTGATGATGCTTCTTTCTTCACCACTTCTTTCTTCATTAAAGGAACCTTTGTGGTATCAACAAGAAAATGCGCCAAATTTCTACGACCAATAAGCATTCGATAGGTCAGGTGACCTCGGTTGACCACTGTAGGCTCAATATCCATTGTATACCCAGCTAATTTTACCTTCATGCGAATACGCATTCGTAAAGTCACACCATGAGAAGAGCTGACGATAGAAAGTCCTGCAATGTCTGGCTGATCTCGTCGCACACGCGAATTAATTTCTTTTGCTTTCTCTTTAGCCTCCTCCTGAGACATCTCCGTCGACATTTCATATGATGCAAAATAATCAAGCGCCTCTCCGAATCCAAGCTCACGAGCCAATTCCTCACCAACCGATGAATTATCTGCACCTGTATCAATTTTCGCTTTCAATTTTTTCTTTGATTGATCTTTCCCAAATAGTGTTACCTGTTCAACCAATCCAATGACTTGTCTGCCGGTAATACTTGCCACCTCATACGCTATTTGACCTGAAAATAATTCCTTCGCAATAGAAATTCCTCGTTCTGGAGACTCCACTGTCAATCCACGAATACGACGAAGGCGTTCCCGAAGAGGAGACATATTCGCAAGTTGAATACCAAGACCAGGTCGCGCATTGACCTCCAAAATAACAGGTCCACGCTTTTTATCTACAGACAAATCAACTCCAGAATATTTCAAGCCTATCATTGCTGCTGCCAACACCGCTGTTTCTAAAATCTTTGACCAATACGGAACTTGCACACCACGCAATGTTGCATTGGTGTCCGGATGTCGAGAAATTTCTTTTTCATATAACCATCCTTTTTGTACAACGTGCGTAGTGAGTCCGGTTGCTATATCAATACCAATACCCAATCCTCCTTGAGCAAGATTTGCTTTCCCTCCGGATTTTTTTGTAGGAACACGAAGCATGGCCATAACTGGCACTTTGTTATAAACAATCACTCGAATATCCGGAATACCATCATTCGAAAACCGTTTAAAGAGTGGGTCAACAGTCAGGCGAGATTCAAATAGTGCAATATCTGGTGTATTCGACAATGAAAAATTACCATCCAAAATATTCAATACATGTGATGTTAAATCTTCTTCTGTCAGTTGACGTCTTCCTGTTGTTAACCACCGTCCATTTTTCAATCGATTGAAGATAATTAAAATCCCTTCTCCTCCCATGCCACGATTCGGCTTAATCACAAAACTCGAAGACAATGATTCCCAATTAAAATCTCGCAGTTCACTGCTCTCTCGGACAACAGAAATCAAATCAGCAGCTGCAAGCCCATTTTTTACAAGACGCTGCTTTGTTTTGAGTTTGTTATCGGCTAATGAACGTGAACCTTTTTTATTTCCGCGCAGATACTCGATACTGCGCGCGTTCATGCCAAGGATCTTATTTCGATCTTTCAGCATTGCTGATATGTTTAAAGACTTTTTTAAAACGGAAATACTCGGTAACACGCAACCCGGTAAACTTTCCAATGAAATAGTTGAATACCAACGTGAGTAAAATCAACTCCGGATACGCAAGAATGACTGTTTTGAAAAACGTCCAATCCCCAATCAAATATCCAACAACAGACAGAATTAATGTTTCGATTGTTAATTTAATAGCGGTCTTCATACCTTGCTCAATTTGCACAGATACAAAATGTTCTGTCAGCACCGTCATGATCAAAATGGGGAAGATGGATATAGATATGAAGCCAGACACATCGAGTAATGCGCCAACA
>CAZMTW010000131.1:0-2597 GCA_964569285.1 uncultured Gammaproteobacteria bacterium | reverse complement strand
ATCCATCGACATCACGCAATTCAAAACGAGGTATTGCTCGCAACGCAGTATAACTTCCACCAGCATGCATGTATGCACAATTATATTCAGAAACAAACTCCAAATATGTATCACGTGCAGAACGCACCGGCCCTACCATTTCTGATTCTTCGCCTGCAAAAACTGCCATAAATCGAGTAATTCCTCCTTCAACTACAACCTCATAGACCACTGAAGCCCTAGAAAGGCCACTTTGAGGCCGTACTCCATCAAATGCAGCATTCTCAATCATGACACAGGCTGGAACGCGATTCGCGTCCTCACGAGCCACAATAACACCATCTATACGTCGTGGCAGAACAGAAGGTAATGACTCTTCTTCAACCGTCTGTCCTCCAAAAAAATCAAATAGTGCACTTCGTTCTGTTAATTCGCTTTCTGTTTTTGGAGCAACCGCATACAGAATTCCGGCAAGGAGTATACCGGCCCCCACTATTACACCTATACTAACCAAGATTGAAGTCTCATGCACTTCAAAGAAATGCGATATAAGCTTCCATTTTTTCTTAATAAACACGGTCTGCTACATCAACTTCGATAGTGCGATCATCTGGCACGACTTCTACCCAAATATTTCCTGGAATAAATCGAACTTCAGTACCCGTCTCATCATAAAAGCGAGTCCGGTCATCTTCTAAAGCTTTTTTCCATCGTCCATACGTCGCTACTCCATTTCGAAACACAACAGCATCTCCTTCTCCTTGTGTTCTAATATCGAGTCGACCAGTATCAGATTCTAATAACGAAGTAGATGCATATTGAACGACAACATTTCGAACAGTAATCGGTTCACCTGTCAACGCATCAATATGTTCTTCTCCTCCATTTCGACGAGTATAGGCGTTTAATTCTCTGTCATACGAGTACTCTGTTTCGTAGCTAGCGCTAGAAAACGGAATGATAATATTCCTCACATCTGTAGGACGATCTTCCTTTGCTGCTTGCTTCTCAAATAACCATGGGTCAAAAGAACCTTCAACACCCTCATAGCCTTTATCGCGTAATGCATAGCTCAACAACTCTGTTGACGTTAATAAATTATGCGGAGCAGCTATTGAATCATCACGCCAAAAATATGCATGATCACCACTAATTTGACTCAGATCAATAACCTTTTCATTATTATATAATGCATTCAGTGCTTGTGGACTTCCGCCAGCATGAACGTACAACGCGCGGTACTCTTCTGCCCAATCAACAAAATAATGTCGCGCTGATCGAACAGGTGTGATCTCCTCTAACGGAGTACCACTTGTATAGATAGCCATAAATCGCGTAATTCCGCCCTCAGCGAGCGTTTCATACACGACTTGCGCACCTTGCAAACCTGACTGCGGACGCACTGTCACAAGATTCTCTACCATAATTGCGACTGGAAACAAATTTTCTTTTCCTGCAACAACACCAACCCCATCTATGCGACGTGAACGTAATTGATCATCATTAAGAGTATCATCGATATTCAGTTCAATATCCTGTACATCCCCTGACTGCTTTTTATTATTATTAGCAACAATCAATACCACTGCAAGTATAATAATGAGGACAAATGTCACGCTCACCATCAACCATAATTGCGCTTTTTTGTTCTCACGTATTGACCACAACCAATCGCGTACTCGTGTCATTAATGGTTCTGACATATCCTCCTCCGTTATAAATTATTCTGATTTTTTTTCTCCAGCTCCTGCATCCTTTTTATCTCCTTCTCCCTCTTCAGATGCACCTTCTTCATCGGTTTTAGCACCTTCAACTTCTACATCTTCTACACTCTCAACCACATCTTCTTCAAGTGCCGCCATCTCCTCTTCTGTTCGTGGAGACTCTACAATCGCTACTGTACGCTCTGGATCATCCATAACCTCTACTTTATCTGAAATTGATAAATCTTTCACACGAATCACATCATCAAATGTAACAAGTGAAGAAACATCAACAATAATGTTGTGCAATAAGTCTGCTGGCAAACAATGAATTTCTACATGACTCAAATTTTTAATTAAACTTCCACCTTGCTCCTTCACTGCTGGAGAGACACCTTCGAAAACCAATTCCACTTCAGCATTAATTTTCTCACTCATATTGACCTGATAAAAATCAATATGCGTTACATCACTACCAAGAGGATCGTGCTGAAGGTCATGAATCAACACCTTTACTGGTGCTTTCTCATCTACAGCGAGATCAACTAAAGTACTTTCACCAGCTGCTGCAAGTACTTTCACAAATATATTCTTTTTAACCTGAACGTTTACAGGTTCTACACCGTGACCATATAGGATAGCGGGTATTTCTCCTTCAGTTCGAAGTTGCGACGCGACGTGGCGACCAGCACCTTCTCTTGTCTTCACGTTCAGTGATAATGTTTCTGACATACGAGCTCAATTTCCAATAATTATTACATGCACCGATACACGGCGATTCTGGAGCAGTATAAAATATTATCAGAACAATGTCAACTAATCGAGACTACCGTGTAGAAGCCACGCCATTATGAGCAATTCCCAGTAAAATCAAGGTCATAAGAATAGAAGTGCCTCCAGCGCTAATAAGTGGCA
>CAZMTW010000130.1:0-2643 GCA_964569285.1 uncultured Gammaproteobacteria bacterium | reverse complement strand
TTCTTCTTTTAGTCTAGTTCCCTTGCCACCACAAAAAATGACCACGGGCATGTCTGTATTCATCTCTTTTTTGCTCATAAATATCTATTATAAGTAACAGGAGGTACTATATCAGAGAATGCGTGGCTATGGAAGGGTTTTGACGTATCGCTCTATTGCGTCTTCCCATGACGGCAAGACTACTCCCATTTTCCGGGCCTTTTTATTGTTAAGTACTGAATAGGCAGGTCTATGCATGTCGCCACTTTTTTCTTTGCGTTCTACAGGAACAATCTTCATGTTGAGACCTTTAGCTTCCATTATTTTAGCAGCAAATCCTGCCCAAGAGCAGTCCCCTTCGTTAGTGAGATGATAGATACCGCCTTCCGCCTTCTTTTCTAGTAACTGTAATGTTGCCGTGGCAAGATCCACCGCATACGTGGGACTCATTCGTGACTCATCCCCTACTTCCAATCTTTTATTTTCTTTCGCCGCCTTAAGCATGCTCAGAACAAAGTTTCCCTTCACCGGACTACCATGCTCACCACCATACAAAGATGCTGTTCTGATAAGTACTGCACTCGGATTCTCGTTCATGCACGCTAATTCGCCCGCACGTTTGGAAATGCCATACATCTGCAACGGTCGCGTCATGGCATCTTCCTCATATGACTGTGTTGCAGTTCCATCAAATACGTAGTCAGAGCTGTACGTGACAAATTGAATTTCTCGCTCTGCACACAATTTTGCCAGATTCTGTACAGCAAATGTGTTTACCTGAAATGCTGGCATTGGGTTATCTTCACATGCTGGAACAAGATTGTACGCGGCAGTGTTAATAAGCACTTCTGGTTTTTCTGCATCCAAGACTTGTGCGCAGGAAGCAACGTCCGTAATATCCATTTCCTCTTTATCTGTTGCAATCACAGTGTCACCATTGCGTTCTAGCTGCTCAATCAATGCCTGACCAAGTTGTCCATTTTTTCCCGTAATGAGTACTCGTGCCATATTATACTTCAAGTAGCGGCCATTCCTGGTCACGCTCGGATAATTCTTTCGGTTCCATCGGCCATTCGATTCCGATTACTGGATCATTATAGCGGACGCCTGTCGCAGCCTCTGGTACGTACTCACTCGACATAAAGTAGAGCAATTCAGCATCGTCGCTGAGTGTCTGAAATCCGTGGGCAAACCCTGTTGGGATATAAAACATATTATTATTCTCATCAGAGAGCTCTGTTCCAAACCATTTCAAGTATGTTGGGGAGTCTTTTCGTACATCAACTGCAACATCAAACACCTTTCCACGTACACACTGAATGATCTTTCCTTCGCCGTGTGGATCTGCCTGATAATGCATTCCTCGCACCGTTCCTTTTGTGCCACTCATTGATCGATTTGCCTGTACCACAGAAAAATCAATGCCGTGCTCCTTGAGCTCCTTCTCGTCAAATATACGCATAAAGAAACCTCGGCGATCTCCGTGCGCTTCTGGCGTTATCAACCAAACGCCTGGGAGTTCAGTCTCGTTGAATGTCATGCCTGTTGTGTGTAGTTCTTATACCACTCAAATGTTTGCTTCAATCCGTCTTCTAGAGAAGTCTGTGGTTCCCATCCAAACTGCTTTTGTGCTTTTTCATATGAAAGGTATTGAGCGTCAATTTCATTCTGAGCCTTTCCTGTAACGTTGATTTCAGCGTCCGGCTTTCCAGCAGCCTCCTTCATTTTCTCAATTAGCTCAAGTACAGATACGTGCTCGCCAGTTCCAAAATTAAATGCTTGTCCAACGACACCTTCTTCTTCTGCGTGCTCACCAAGAACAAGATATGCATTCACAACGTCTTTTACAAAGAAGTAGTCTCGCACCGGCGATCCATCGCTTCGCACCTCTAGTGTCTCCCCGTTTATGAATGAACGGAACCCTCCTGGAACAATTCTGCTCCAGTTCAAATCTCCAGGTCCATAGAAGTTACCGCAACGAGATACGACTGTCGGTACTTGATAGGTATGGAAGTATGACTGAGCAAGAAGGTCCGTGCAGGTCTTTGAAAGATCGTATGGATTCTTTGCTGCAAGAGGCTGGTCTTCTACATATGGCAGAATATCAGAATCTCCATATGCTTTGTCAGAAGAGGCAACGATCACGGCTCGTGTTCCTTCATATCGTCGTGCGGCTTCAAGTACATTCCATGTGCCAGCAATGTTTGATTCAAATGTTGAGCGAGCTGACCGATTTGCAATAGTTACAATAGGCTGTGCAGCTAAGTGGAAGCATGTATCAATCTCATACTCGTTAAAGACGCGCTCCATTAAAAAAGCGTCACGTAGGTCACCACGAATCTGGGTAATCTTCTTATCGATTCCCTTTTCAATAAAATATGCTGTCGGTACGTCGTCTCGTACTAATCCATAAACATCTGCACCTAATGCAACGAGTTCTTCACACAAATGGCCCCCAAGGAATCCGTTTGCGCCGGTAACGAACACTCGTCTATCTTTCCAAAAACTATTACTCATGTGATTCTTGTTATAATTTGATTTGATAATGTAGCTCGGTTAATGTGAGATTTGGATTGTAGTATGGATCATGCTCGATCACATCCTTCCATCTATCTCGTAATAAGCGCTCTTCTGGGCGGTCAGTTTGACCTGCACGAGTTCCTA
>CAZMTW010000129.1:1069-2679 GCA_964569285.1 uncultured Gammaproteobacteria bacterium | reverse complement strand
GCCGGCGGCAAGAAAAGCACCAGCAAAGAAGAAGGGTGTAAAAAAAACCGCTGAAAAACCTCAAGGGAAATACGTCAAAAAAGAATTTCCTCACGCTGAGGCAGCTGTGTTGCTAGAAAAAGGTCGTAATAGAAGCTTCCTTACAGAGAATGAAGTCTTGTATTTATTTACTGATTTAGAGGATTATGTTGAAGAGTTTGAACTCTGGTTAAGTACTGTAGAAGACAATTCATTAAGCTTGCTTGGTGCAGATGGAGTACCTACTCTTGGGTTTAGTGCAGCAACAGCAGCAACACTAAAAGATCAAGACGAAGCAACAGCAGAGGTGAAGTCAGGTTCCGCTGGAATTCTTGATCAGGTCATGACAAAGAAGCAGCAAAAAAAATCATTTGATTTGGGAGACATTGCAAACGATTCCATTCAAATGTACCTGCGTGAGATTGGAAAAGTGCCATTGTTGAGTGGTGAAGAAGAGGTGCGACTTGCGAAGCTCAAAGAACTGAACGATCCAGAAGCAAAGAATAAGTTGATTCAAGCCAACCTTCGATTGGTGGTTTCAATTGCAAAAAAGTTTACCGGCCGATCACTTTCATTGCTTGATTTGATTCAAGAAGGCAACGTGGGTCTATTTCGCGCTGTTGAAAAATTTGATTATAGAAAAGGGTACAAGTTTTCTACGTATGCAACGTGGTGGATTCGTCAGGCTATTACACGTTCATTAGCTGACCAATCGCGAACCATTCGTATTCCGGTTCACATGGTTGAAACGATTAATAAGTTTCAGCAAATCGAGCGTAGTTTGATTCAGACTCTGGGACGTGAGCCATTACCAGAAGAGATTGCTGCGGAGATGGACTTGCCGCTACCAAAAGTACTGCACATTATTAAAATTTCTCAGGATACCGTTTCACTTGAAACGTCTGTTGGTGATGATGATTCAGAAGACTCCACGCTTGGAGATTTTATTGAAGACGTCAAAACTGTTGGACCATCACAAGTGGCTGCGCTGGAGTTACTTCGAGACCATGTTCGTGAAGCGATTAATGATCTGCAACCACGTGAGCAAAAGATTTTAGAGATGAGGTTTGGATTGATTGATGGCATTTCGCATACACTGGAAGAAGTTGGGCAAGAGTTTGGTGTGACACGTGAACGTATCCGTCAGATTGAAGCCAAAGCGCTCCAAACGATTAAGGAGCATGAATCAATGAGAAAACTAGAGGATTATTAATAACAATCCAATGGGGGAGCAAAAAAAGAAAGGTCAAAGCCGATCCCAAAAAGCGTGGGTGGTGACGGTCAATATGGGATACGGTCATGAACGTGCGGCTTCAGCGCTACGTAGCATTGCTACAAAAGGAGAAATTATTGTTGCGAATGACTACAAGGGTATCCCAAAAAGTGATGACGCTATTTGGAAAAACAGCAAAAAGTTTTACGAAACTATTTCGCGATTAAAACCAGTGCCGGGAGTTGGTGACCTCGCGTTTGAGGTGATGGATAAATTGCAAGAGATCAAACCCTTTTACCCGGACCGTGATCTTTCTAAACCCACAGTCCAGCTGAAACAGATGTATCGCTTGATCCGTAAAAAGAAGTATGGAAAGCAC
>CAZMTW010000129.1:0-1059 GCA_964569285.1 uncultured Gammaproteobacteria bacterium | reverse complement strand
GAGATCGGCCTCTCCCATTTGTAACACCATTTTTCTTGACCGCTTTTTTTGCCGAAGAGCATGGGTATCCAGGAGATATTTATGTGGTGGTGTGTGATGCCGACATTAGTCGAACCTGGGCAGCGCTGGATCCGCATAAAAGTCGGATTAAATATTTTGCTCCCAACGGACGTGTTGTTGAGCGTTTACAGCAATACGGTGTGCCAAAAAAGAATATATATCTGACTGGTTTCCCAATGCCGAAGGAAAATATTGGAGGAGCGAAGGCTCCGCAGGCTAAGAAGGATTTAATGAGTCGGTTGCATAATTTGGATCCGAACCACTATTTCATCAACCGATATAAAAAAACAATTTCCGATCATCTTGGAAGCACTCGACATACACCAAAGTCACATGGTCCTTTGACCCTAACCTTCGCTGTTGGTGGTGCAGGCGCACAGAAAAAATTAGGTATGGTCATAGCAAAAAGTTTACATGTGGCCATGCAGCGAAAAAAAATTCGGTTACAATTAGTCGCAGGAGCTCGACCAGAGGTCGCAGCTTTTTTCCAGAAGGAATTGCGGAGCGCTGGGTATTCAAAATTATTAAAGAGTGGGGGAATCAAGATATTGGTAGAAAAAACACGACGAGAATATTTTGATTCGTTTCCAGAGATTATTGCGAGCACAGACATTCTTTGGACCAAGCCAAGTGAACTGTCTTTTTACACTGGTCTGGGAGTACCCATTATTATGGCACCGCCCATCGGTTCTCAAGAAGAGTTTAATCGATATTGGCTCACGCAAGTGGGTGGGGGGATCAATCAATTAGATCCACGGTATACAGCAGAATGGCTGTTTGATTGGATTGAGAGTGGTGGATTAGCGCGCATGGCATGGAATGGGTTTACGGAAGCACCGACACATGGCGCATACCGCATTGAAGAGGTCATTACGGGTGAGGACGTTGAATTACGAAAACTGCCGTTTATCGTCTAAATGTGTTAGTATATTCTACATATACTAACACATAGTATGCGGTAAAATGATCTGTAAACGTATTGAGTTTATGTTTGAATAC
>CAZMTW010000128.1:0-2686 GCA_964569285.1 uncultured Gammaproteobacteria bacterium | reverse complement strand
ACAAGTGTTGTTGGCGCTATGCTAGCTTACGTTGCTGCAGCGGTCATGGTCATGGTGTTCTTTGTCGTAATGGTGGTGTTTACTCTTACACTCATCTTCCGCATTATCATGCTGTGGTTCTTGATTGTGTTATCACCCCTTGCGTATGTCACACGTATTTTGCCGCAAACACAAAAATACTCCAGTCAGTGGTGGGAAATGTTTGGGCGCTACGTATTAGTTGGTCCGTTGGTCACATTCTTCTTGTGGCTTTCTCTATCCATTGCTTTCGGTACTGGAGAAATTTCTGCAGGAGCAAATGGAGGTGCTGCACAAGGCACATCCCCACTTGGAGCAGTGCAGATGGATAGTGCTCAAAGAGATGCGGCATTAACATCGAATGGGCAGGCAATTGCACCAAGAGCCGACGAAAACGCGGCCAACCCAAATGTGATGGCAAATTTCATGATTGCATTAATGATGCTCATGGCATCGCTTAAATTGATCAATCAACTTGCAACAGAATTTGGAGGTGTGCTATCCAAAGTTGAAGGCGCTGCTTGGGGTGCGGGCAATACAATGCTGATGTATTCTGGACGGCTGATGCAGCAATACGGTAGTAAAATGGGATCAAAAGATGGAGGCATGTTTTCCAGGGCTGCATACGCGACAACGCAGAAATTTGCAGGCGGTGCTATTGGAAAACTCATGACGTTTGCAGGATCAACATTATTCGACCCAGTAGAAGCTGGAAAAGGAATATTAAAAGGATTAAAAGAATCATCAGACACTAAAAAACAGAATGCGCGGGCAACCGCCATTGCCTCCTTGCAGGCGATGCGTGGAGAATTTGGCGTGGAAGGTAGTAAAGATCCTAACAAACTCACTAAGTTAATGGGTATTATTGGTGGCGCAGGAATGGATGGAAAGCACGTTTTTGATAATTATCTTTCTGCGGGTGGACTATATCAAGGGCACAAGTATCGGTCTAGACAAAGTGAATGGAACGAGTTGCCAGGCTTGGAAACAGAAGCAAGAGCTCTTGCTGCAGCTTCAAAAGAAGAGCATACAAAATTCACTGCAGAAGAACTTGTTACAGCAACAGCAGATTTGCAAAATTTAGAGAAAACTATTAAGAACATCGACACCAATCTTGGATTGGGTGATGATGCGAAAGTTGATTTTGGCACTGAGACAGGACAAGGTATTGGTCTTTCAATTATTGCTAATTTGCAAAGTGAACTTGAGCAGTTACAAGGGCTAGATAATACAGCAGAGGCAAGTGCTGTGCAAGGTCAAATTACTTTGCTCCAAAGTGCTATGGCATCAAAGGCTACGCAGACCAAGCGCGAGCTATCCAATCTTACAGGAGCAGCAGCAACACCTGAACAGGATGCGCAACGCAAAACAGCAAATGAGAAAATGATTGATGAAGGTTTAGCAGGAAGACGTAGTACATTACAAAGTGAAGCAGATGGAATACGAAGAGGTATGGATGCTACTGGTGTAGCTGTGAGCTTCGACGCCGCTGGAAATATAACTGTCGCAGGTGGTGAAGTCACAACAAAAGAGAAAAAGAATGATGCAGCAGAAGCAGCAAATAAAGCTCGATCGAATGTCAATCGATTGTATCGAGAAAAAGGTGCGTTAATGCCAGGTCAAAGTTATGAAGCCAGAGTTGAAAAGAATCGGTTAGTTGGAGAAGAGATGAATAAAATAAAAGATATTCTTAACACAGAAGAGTTACGTGGGTACATGGCACGAGCTATTGAGCAAAAAAATCGCTACATGGAAAAAGCTTGTCGTGATAGAATCATGCAACTCGGTGATGGCAATGAGTTATTACAAGATGGAACTGCTCATTTATGGACACCAGAAATGGCAGGGCAACCATCAGAGGCTGGGCGTTCAGATGCAGCAGGACTGCATTTTTATCGTGAACATTACCTACAAGGTATTATGGGCATGAGTGAAGGTGAAGCCATGCAAGAAATGAATGATTCAAGTTATATTGGAGAGGGTATTGGTCACCTGGGCATAGGACGTGCATTTACCATGAGAGCCGGCAGAATACGGCAATTGAGTGAATCAGAGCGTGCAGCAACGTGCGCAGGAGAAAAATTAAAGTCTTCTCCAAGTACTTGGTTGGATGGTAATCGATTATTCGTTGGTTATGAAGATAGGAATAGAGACTTTCACATGTCTGGCCATGGAATAACTTTATTAAGGCAAGCAGGTAGTGCCCTTGAAGCAGATCGATTATGGGAACGATGGAATTCAAATATAAAAGGTAAGTTATCGCAACCTCATATAATTGATCAACTAAAGAGAGAGGGAATAGATGCAAAACTTATTATTAGACTGCAAAAATATTATCAGCAAGTAGGACGATTTGAGGGATCAGATGCACCACGGCGTGCTGGGGCAAGTCGTCTCGCTCGAATGGCCGCATAGTTTGAATGTGATATAGAAATTATGAATACAACATCAAAACAAAATCAACAACCGTCAGACGAATCAGAATCTGCTGACAAGGAACAGGTCTATACTCCTCCTGCATACGCACAAGGTGATGATCCTATTTATATCAATTCCAAAGAAGGGGTGGAAATGGTGCGTGAAATGATAGAAGATGCTCTGGCTGAAAATGATGATGACGGTTTGTTTGATGTTGTTCGTAAGTTACAAGAACTATTATGGGAGGGTG
>CAZMTW010000127.1:0-2704 GCA_964569285.1 uncultured Gammaproteobacteria bacterium | reverse complement strand
AACTCGCCCGAGGCTATAGAGGCGCTTGCCACCGTGCACACCTTAACCGGTGCGCGCAGTAGCATTAATCAACTATTCTTACTTGATCCGATATTGCAAGCACCTGATGATGCCATTGCATACTTAGGAGTGCTCGCCGAGATAGACGAGAACGCAGTGAGAAAAGTACATCCGTCGGACCTTGCTAAACGCTTAGAAAAAAAAGATGAGTTTCGTTCACTTTTGGATCCTGAGTATATTTCATTTATTACATATCTAAAATCAGAATTGAAGTTTACTGTAGATGAATCTAACGCTCTTGCAGGCTACCGTTCTCATGACGGCGATGCAATGTATTATGAACTGTTTTCAAACACCACATTACGAAACGCATTAATGCAAGAGAGCACGCGGACATTGGTGGATTACTGTCGTGAGGCGAGTATTAAAATTGATACAACATTTAACGATACAGATATTCGAACAGTGGTAGAGATCGCAAGCATTCCACATTGCCTTGAAACACTACCTATGCTTATTCCGCTCGGTTATAGTTTTGGTGCAATATCAGAGATGCAAAACATAAAGGAATGGATTCGTGCAATGAGCAAAGATGAAGTAAGAACACGGTTGGGCGATCCGGATGTGATTATTGCTAATGATCATTTACGTAAGATGAATCTTACCGAGACAACACAAGAGGACGCGCGTGGCGGGGCTCGTCAGTTTATCCCTAAAGCAATACGACTACAGAATACAGAAGGTGCAATGGATCTTCTGAACAATAAAGAGGTAAGAGACAGAATAGTTCGATTGCGCACGTTGGCAACAAGTGGCAGCGCAAGATTATTTATTGGTGGAAAGGTTGAGAAATTTCTTGAGGTCGAGGAATCAGATATAGCTGCTGCAGAGCAATTTTTTGCACAGGCCGAAGAGTATAGCGTGGACATTGAGGATCTCCTAGCATATGTACGAAGCCCTGAAGCAATTGCAGTTGGCAAGCAGCGACTAGTAGAGGTAGCAGAGGCAGTGCCAACTGGAACACGCGAACGGCATCTTGCCGCTCTAGGAAGCGCAGAGCAGTGGGAAGAGATCAAAGAGTTATTGAGTAGATATTTTACTACAAATAGACCTCCGACAGCTGAGGCAATTATGCAGATTAGCGCAAATCCTGATGGGTTTAAAGATTTGGTTGAATTCTGCAGAGTAAATCGAATCATCAAGTACTCTAATCCAGGATTCATAGCAGTTGCAGCTCGTTTCATCGACTACAGTGGCACAATAAAAAAAATTCACCAGGCTACAGCAGGAATAAAGCATTTTGACTGGTTGGGATTTGATTCTTTAGATACGGAAAAACTTGCTCGTGTTGCAGAAATGGGAGATGCTCAATTTAATGAGGCAATACCACATTGCGCTGGATCGTATACAACCATTAATCAGGTGATAGAAAGTATCATCGCATACGACAACAATCACGACAGAATAGAAGGAGCTCTTCCGTTGCTTGAAGAGCGGATTGGGCCAGATTGGAAAATACCACGCGATATGGAAGACCTTGCTTTACTCGCAGGCGAGAATGGAGGCAAAATATTAGACACACTCGCCGTGATCTCTGACCGATTTGAAGGAGTATATTTTTCTCTTAACGACATAAAGACCGTCCATCGTATGCTTGAGGTACATGCGGATGAGCTTGTCCTTGCCGCAGCAGAACATGATTTTGATTTTAGTTATCAGTATGCTGACCAGGTCATTGCATTCGCAAAAAAGGATAAAGACGGTCAGCTGTTTGATATATTTGTAGACCTCCATGAGCGTTATGGTGTGACAGCGTGGGGTGCTATGTTTAACCCGGAACTGCTTGCTCGTTTTTCTCGCTCGGCTGAAGTACAGTCTGCAATGAGCAAAATTGATGCTGCTGGGGTAAAGATAGCCGTGCATTTAACTGACATCGATAGATGGGAAGAGGCGGCAAAATATCCTGACGCGCTGGACATGGCACTACGTTTAACATCCTATCTCGATTATAGTGGAGTACTACCAGCAGACGTGCCTTTATTTCAGCCGTATGTAGGAGAGCCTGAATTTGAATCATTTATTGGGGAACTTAATGAACAAGGAGGTTTCACCTTGCGGGTTAGCGAATTGGATGTGGTGCACGGTCTTATGGATCAAAGAGAAGCTATTTTACAAGATTTAAAAGATTTAAAAGAATTGTACCCAGATTACAGGTATCGTTTTCAGGGAGATTGGAAGCAAGGCCCTGACGGCAATGCGGTGCAAGAAAAAATTACCGACCCGTATGATACATTTGTAGGGAGCGGTGGTGATATGAGCGGAAGACTAGAATGGATGCATTCAAAAATGGGTATTGGAGTGGAGCTTCCTGAGCGCTTGTCTGAAGCAATCATGAAATCTCTACGTCGGCATGACACTGCATTGAATACAAGTCCCGAACTACAAAGAAATATCGATCCAGAGCAAGTCCCAGTATTTCACGATGGACTGAATAGATTTATTACTGCTGTATTTGATAAAAAGGGAACCTTGGAGCAGGACCGAGATATATTTGGTGATGTGAGTTGTTTGCGGTATTTAGCAAGGCATCCTGAAAGAACGGACGAGGTAATTGGTTTTAAAGAAACCGCGCCACGATTGTTCGAGCTTCTTTCATCTGGTGGGCCTCTGTATTCCAATCGGCAACAAGTAATGCGAGACATTT
>CAZMTW010000126.1:0-2763 GCA_964569285.1 uncultured Gammaproteobacteria bacterium | reverse complement strand
ACCCTCCATCACGAAGTGCTATCATTTTGTCTATAGCGAGCTTCGCATGTTCAGCACTCATCACCGTTATTGGGAGATTATAAATCAATCCAAGACAATCTGGTCTTGCTGCTATCGCACGTGCGGATTCTACAGAAAGTTTTGAAAACTCGGAGGTTCGTAAAAACGTTTCCACCCGCTCCCCTTCATCACTGGTCACCAGCCCCATAACCACATCAAACGCTTCCCCGCCTTCCAACGCGACATACACATTGAGTTTAGATTTAAATGCAAGAAAACGCTGCTGTTGTTCTGAACTCAGTGCTGTAAATGCATCCATACTCGCGTGACCTTCTTCTCCAAGTCGCTTCATGATTTTCACAACATCAAGCAATACACCCTCTATAATCGTGCTATCCATAGACCGTTCTGCCATTGCAGCAACACCGCCTTCTGCCCATGCCTGAATTATCATGTTCTCATTTTCTCCAAGCCAAAGATACTCCGCTGCAAAAGCAGTATTAGATGAAAAATATTTCTGAGCCTCTTTCTCAAATTCATACAAATCAAGAATACTTACTGCTGATCGTTCAGTCATATGAAAATCTGAATCTCTACGTCTAGCCTTTTCAGTATATACCGACGACTGATCTTGTAAGCCATTCCAAATAGCATTCATTCCAGCATTCTCTGGCACACCAGCTTGTGCATACACCAATAACTGCTTTTTAAGAGAATTACCCTTTCCACTTTGAGGCACGCGTAAGCCTTGTTGCTCACACGTTTCTATACCGACTTTGATTGCGGTCCATGATGCTTCAGAAAAAAGCTCTGCTTGTTCGAGAAGCTCACTGAGCTGAATCGTATCTACAGACTGCGTCAACTGCGCATACTCAAGAAAGTTCTCAACTTGTTCAAAAGATATCCTATTCCACATCTCTGGATCATGATAACTCTCAGCTGGTTTCAAAACACTAAAAAGAGCATCTCTACTTTCTACCGGCACATGATTCAGCGCCGTAGTAAAAGATTCTAAGGATGACGCAAATCCATAAAATCCCTTACTTTGATCTACTGTATGATCAGGACGAGCTGGGCTCTGAAACGTATTCCCACGTTTTGATTCTAGTGGTAGATGCCTACGCAACGTACCTACCACTTGCTTTGCATCTTCTACTTGTTGAAAAGCAGGTACGCGATGACCCATGCTTTCATAATAATGAACTTCTTGGCGCTTACCAATAGCCTCGTCTAAATCAAGAAGTGAAGCTTCGGACCATGCTTCTGCAACAGCATCTTTCCCCTTTGCAAGGGCCATCAAACTAACATATGCTCGCTGATCTGTAGTTAAAGATCCAATTTGCTCTACTGTAGATTGCGGCAAGCTGCCTATTACTACATACGTATACACATCGTTCCATGTATACTTTTCTGGTGAACCACATTTAATCCAAGCTGCTGCGCGCTCCTCTGGCGTAAACTCACTAACTAAAGCACCTACAGTGGCTCTATCCGCCTTTGCAGAATACGCTGTGATCTCTGGAAACTCAAAAAATATTTCTGCAATTTCTTCTGCTTGTGGATCAAGAAGTATCTCATCCCAAGCTATCTTATCTTGTTTCCAGGACTCTGCAATTTTTTTTTGTTGCTCTTCAGAAAATACCTCCATTTTCTCAACAGCCTCTTTTGGTTGACGAAGAAGGAACTGCCCGATATCGGTAAATGCATCTCTTTCAATGCTACTTTTATAACTGGAGAATGCCTGCCTCA
Source organism: uncultured Gammaproteobacteria bacterium (assembly GCA_964569285.1). Taxonomy (GTDB): domain Bacteria; phylum Patescibacteriota; class Patescibacteriia; order UBA9570; family XYC2-FULL-38-9; genus CAZMTW01. The sequence goes on along the minus strand of CAZMTW010000126.1, from coordinate 1,014 downwards.
GCTCTCTACGGTCCTCCAGTCGCGGTGCAAGTTGAGCATTTATCTGTTCATACAATCGTGCTTTCTTCAAAAATGAACTTAGTCTAAACTGTGGTGATAACTCCATGGCTAATAGCGGATAATAAAAACTAGGAACAAGCACCTGCGCATTCTCACGATTTTTCCCTCTGTCCGAAAGTTAATCCCATAATTTCAGCGCACTATCACCGTTCCTCTCTCTCACATACCCCAAGGCTCTTGGTAAAATCTTTTTATCCAGTGCAGCCTGAACCGCCTCCCAATGCCAAGAATCTTCTTTTGTAGCACCATGATACACAGCCACACATTGCTCCGCTGAAACTCTGTCATCAGCAATCATACCTAATAGATGCTTGATAACTTTTTGATTATCATGCACTGCCATTTGTTCTGCTAACTGTTTATCCTTCCGAGCAACCCAAGCCTGTGCCGCCGCTTGCACTATATTTTTTAAACGCTGTACAAATGTTCCCAACAGTCCTTTTGTATCAGTTTGTAATTGCTGCAACTGACCAATAATCTCCTCCGAATCAACATCAAGTCCACTGGCGGCATCTTTCTCAACCTGTTCTATAAAAAAAGTAACTCTTTCCTCAAGAGCAGCTACTGCTTCATTTGCAGCGACTTCTAAATCACGCGATTGCACCTCGGCGACAGGCGCTCTCTCTGCGCCAACCTTTTTAGGTAGTTTATCTTTGCCCATCATTTCCTTCAACGTCTGGTGAGTCCTGACCTTCTAGCGCTTGTTTCTTCTCTTCATACTGCTTCCTAATATTCTTCTCACGATCTTCCAACTTCTTCAATTCGTCAAAAAACCATTTTTTCAATGCATCTGCCTCCTTTAATTGATCATGAGTTAACTTTGCCATAATAAAACTACTAATATTTAACTAATTATAGCCTTTTTCTTAAGTTTTGTCAAGCCTGCAAAAATGATATTTGGTACTGTGTCAATACCTTTTGTGCATTTTGTGGAAAAGTCAGGGATTGGTGCAG
>CAZMTW010000125.1:0-2764 GCA_964569285.1 uncultured Gammaproteobacteria bacterium | reverse complement strand
CGAGACAAAATTCCCGTTAATCTGATGAGAACCCAAATTTATTAGGTGTGCCGATCACCATCCACTGGTCCCGAAACTGTTCCTCTGTCATTCCAATGCCATCATCTTCAATTATTAAGACGGCATCCCCAGTTCTTGCGCTTCCAAAACGAATTCTTACTGTCTCGGCATCGGCATCATAAGCATTCTTGACCAATTCAATAATCGCAGTAATGGAGTTTGAAATGCTTTCACGCCCAAGTTGCATGGCAACTCGAGCCATGACAGAGAATGGCACTGCTCCCTTTAGCTTGCGGATGGGGAGGACTTGATTGTCAATCATTTCTGCTGTTCCCGCTCATTGCGGCCTAAAACTTCAGAAATTCTCTGACGATGTTGAACGCCAAGTTCAAACCAATCGAACATGAATTCATTCAGCTCTACTATGTAACGCTTGCGCTGTATATCAGATGTGGAGCTAAGAATCCACATTACGCCTTCTGATATCTCTACAAGTAAATCATGAGGAATTGGTAACAAGTTTAGCTCATAGATAGATATATGCGATGTACCATTGCGTAACTGAAAAATAAAATTCAGGATATCAGAGTTTAACCAACCCAATACACCATTTGATCTAAGGTGCGATGTGGGAAGAATTTTGGCATAGTTTACATGATTCTCAAGAAAATATTGTGGATATTGCTCCAAAAATCGAACAGTAGTATATCCTGCAACCAATCGCCGCCCTGCTTTTCGGGGAGTTGTACGCTGAAGCAAGATAGCTGGTCCTTCGTGAATTTTATCAACGACTTGAAAATTCTTAGTAGAATATTGTCGTTTATGGCTGGGGTGTGATCCCGAAAATGGAAATACAAGACTAAACGGCTTAATTGATGCCGAAGAAATCAATGGCAAATCAGATGGTTCTTTCTCGGAATGAAGTAGCTCCTTATGCTGATTCCAGACATAACCTCCATTCCCAACAGTTAGACCTTCAAGTTCAGCTATCGTTTTACATTTTGCCTCTATGTATTCAGCGATTGTGTAATCAATCACATTGTTAGAAACAATCCATATAACCGTAGATTCCGATATTTTTCTGACTATACGAGGCTGCGTAATTTGATACAAATTCACTTCTGATAAGCCGTGTCCATTTCGAGTTACACGTATATCCACAAGGTGCTCTGATCGCGGAATGGACTCAACCCGCAAACACAGAACCATCATTTGATGATCTGCATCACCAACAACGCCTTTTCGATCAATCATTCTTGTAATACTTTGTAGGTGCGTACTCTCAATTAGTGCTTTTCGTAGATTCTGAAAAAAGTTACCGGCAAGGATTGATTGCGGAATTAAGAAAGAAATCACCCCACCTTGTACTGTCGATCTTGCTGCCCACCAGAGAAATAATTGATAGAGGTTAGGATGTCCGTAAAGAACTTCTTTGTAATTCTGAATGTACTCAATTCCACTCTTTTTTACGGACATATATGGCGGATTACCGATAATGTAGTGATATTTCTCATCTTCATTATACCAACAATCCACTTTGTCTCTGAGAGGATCTGTTAATGACACATTGGTAAAGAGCGAATTTTTCCAATCAACGTTTCCCAGAGAAGAAATGCTTGCCAAAATCAATTGTGTTCTTGTTAATGTCACCGCAAATGGTTGAATATCAAATCCGTGGATTTGTCTGTTTAACGTGTCCCATACAATAACAGCCGGGATAGTAGTTTCAGCAGCATATGTAAGAACTTGTTGGGCGATAAGGGATAATATAATACCACCACCGCATGCGGGATCGACAGCTTTCTTGCCTTCAAACAAATCACTTGGTCGAAATTCGGCTACTTCAATAAGATGTTGGGCAATTGCTAAAGGAGTATAGAATTCTCCCATATATCTTTCACATAATTCAGAAAGAAGATCGTCCGAAATTTGCGATATAGTTGATGGTAAGTTGTTTTGAAGGCGCGCTATGACTGCCAGGTTTTCAATTTTCTCGCAATCTGCATCAGAAAGACGATACCAACTGTAAAAGCTGTCGTACTCAGATATTGGCCAAATGAGACTGGTTTGGCTCTTGCTATCAGTTAACGCTGATGCCAATTCTGTCACAACGTGCAGTATGGCAGTTTCCACTTGAAATCGAACAAGCAAATCATACTCATGCTGATGAGAATCATGATGTAATTGATAGCACAAAAAAACGGGTTTGATCTGAGCCGAATAGCGTGAGAACATGTCCATAAAGGCAGCTTCAACAGCACATCCTTGGATACGCAAAAAGACATCTATAATTAGTGCTTTCAATCCATCGTTAAATACTGTCATTGTCTATTTATACCGGATGAGAAGCGAATTTGGGACATAGTTCATCTCACTCATATTCATCTTCACAATTTTTGACGACAAAATCCGCAAATGGGTCCGTTTTTGCGAGGAAAATCCTCGCACGGACGACAATTCAGCGTGGGAAATTGTAAAGATGCCAAGTGCTCGATTTTAACCACGCCGATTTTGGTTTAGCGGAGTCATTACGAGAGAGAAAAATACCGAAAATTAGCCCCGTTTCTTTCCAAACATCCCAATCACTCGATCAAGTCGGAGTTGACGAAGATCTTGCCCCTTGATTTTGACAGCGTGGACAGCCAATGTCCACGCAGCGTCCATCCGCGCCGCCGGGGACCCGCCGGAGATTGGGCTTGCCAAAACGCCCGATCGAACGCTCGATCCAGATCTTCGAGTTTGCCTCTGCGTTCAACGAATCCGG
>CAZMTW010000124.1:0-2868 GCA_964569285.1 uncultured Gammaproteobacteria bacterium | reverse complement strand
GCTGCCACCTCTGATTCCGCAGTGAGATTCTCCCAGAACAATACTTGATCACGATTAATCATGATACGATTTTGTGGTGCGTGGATTTCTCCATCTCCAAGACGAATAAGTGAAAGACCAGCATCTACAGACTCTTCTTGACCAGCTTGTAAGTAATACACCTCTTCCATGACAATCGATTTCTCGTTGAACACACGAATAGTTCCAAAATAGACCTGTCCGTTGGTGAGGAATACTGCTTGAGGTACCTCGGAGTCCACTTGAAACTCTTCATGCCACCGGTCACCATCGCCAAAACCACCTTTTGCAGCCAAGTAATTACCTGACAGAAAAAATGCAACAATGAGGAACACAGTTATGATGGATAATGAAACCGCAATAGCAGACAAGCTAGCGTGAATTAAACGATCATGTGTTGGTGTTGCCTTTGCCATATCTATTTTTGTTATTAATCAATGTTCATATAATACCGGTCAACTCAATCTTGGTCAACATCGCGTTGACGTATTAGGAGGAAAAACACAATCGTCGAAAATACAATGAGTACAACTGTAGCAGCGCCGGTCGTCATATTCAACAACATATCCGGATCATACATCGACGTGTTAGAAAACTGCACCTGGGAACCGTCGTACGATACATACAAATCTGTTGGACACGCTCCACTCCCACCGTAATTACCTAACTATACATTCCAATAATATACATTACCTAACGAAGGAACAGGGAATGCATTCAATGAAACCTCATCATACACAACACGTGGCATAGGGTCTGATTCCATCCGTGTCGACTCCTCAACTCCATACGTAAAAGAAATGACACGATCACACTGAGGAGAGCCTTGATGATACGCATTTATTGCTTCCGGAATAGTAACAAGCTCTGTAAACGCCTCATGGCCAGCTAAGTTTGTAGGAATGGAATAGTACGACACAATTGAGAATCCATCATTGATACCAAAATTCATGGAATACAATTCAATACCTCCACCTACGCCCGGCTCACTGCCGGCCATATATGTGAGTTGTTGAGGCGCGTATACAGAAACCGTTGCAACCGCGTCAGGGAAATAATCCATAAATGCACGGACACGAGGTTCAGCTTCTGCTGCAAGAACAAGATCGACGAGCGAAGCAATGTCTGTATCTTGAACTGCCTTTGCAATATGAAAAAACTTGTCCACAGCACCATCTTCGAAAACGACTCCGGATACTGAGAACTGATAATGAATGTCTGTATACTCTTCTAACGCAGGGTACACAATAACATCAAAAAACATACTTCCATCTCCAGCAACACAAGTAGCATAATCAACACGAAACGTCCAATCGCTCACACCAAGCGTGTCGAGCTGACGTTGCGCTTCAGCTTCGATCTCTTCCTGTATTGCTAAGGAATCTGGATCATCACATACCGCTGTTGTCTCATATCCTTCAATCGGAGGAGCTCCAACAATATGATCAATATCCTGGGAAGCACCGGCCATAAACGGTACGAGAGCAACACCAATGACAAATAATATTTTTGTGAATACGCATTTCATACGTATAGTATACACCATTCACCGCTCTTTTGGAGGATACAATGCTCACCACCCTTAGAAACATTCTATCCCCCAAAACAGAGGCCTTCCTCTATGAATATGGAGAGGAAAGCTACTGTTAGAACTTATGCACCCACTGGAACAACGGTAAGTTCTGCTGCAACTGGTTCATGCTCCCATGCTTCTTCTGGTTCTTCTTCTCCAAAGTCCGCTGCACGTTTTTTTGCAGCTACTGAAGTCATGGGCAAGATACTCTTTGCCACAATTTGTGTACTAAACCGTTTTGTACCATCTTCGGCAACCCAAGAATTAGTACGAATTTTCCCTTCAACAAAAACACTCTCTCCTTTTTTGTAGAGCGCCGCAACGCTTTCTGCTAATTTTTCCCATGCGACAACAGTGTGATAGTCTACTCCTGTTTTCCATTCTCCATTGTCATCTTTCCATGCATAATTGGTTGCAAGGCGAAAACTGGATAAGGCATGGCCGGTTGATACCTTTTTTGCATCTGGGTCAGCGGTCAGCTGCCCGATAAGGGTGATGCGATTTAAATTCTTCATATGCTGTTCATTATTTACGGGTGGTTGACGCACTTCTTCCTGTGGGCCCACAAGAGAGTGATTAACCGCTTACGACGAGAAGACATTTTTTTACAGGTTAGATTTGATGGACACTCCTCTCCCCCTGCTGTGCCTTCTCGTACGTAAGTTGTCAACAACCTCGCTCCGACGGCTTGATTTCAGCCCAGTACATTTCATGCGATGTCTTGGCCAAAAATTGTCGACGATGCGTGTTGTTATGAGAAAAAAAGACGCCCCAGAAAATGGGACGTCTCTTTTTCTATACTCATATTAGCACAAAATAAGCATTTGTCAACTTTATTTTGAGGGTTAATTGTGTTCTAATTTAAAGTATGATAAAGTATGATGCAAAGAAAGAGGAGGGTGGATGCAAGTCCCCTATTTTTATTGAAAGGATAGGAGGTTTACATCCAGTTTCAATCACTGGGCGCTCCTGCTATTACGGCTTGGGTGTGTTCTTCGACAAACGATGTGGTACTGCGTCCACGAAAGTAAAACGCAAAATCGAAAGCGAGGGTACCCTCTTGTTCGTTCTCCCCAAGACCTTCGGTCAGCTCGGATTCATCCAGAATCTGTACCTGCCCCCGTGCCTGAACGAGCTCCCGCTCACCACGGACCCGAACGGCATCGCTCGAGCCATCCTGGAGGCCGGCCAGCAGCAGCAGTGGTTCGCCGCCGGCGGAATCGACCTGTGGGCAGAGCCCAAGAAGGTCAACTTCGACGAGCAGCTCGCCTACCTCG
>CAZMTW010000123.1:1874-2889 GCA_964569285.1 uncultured Gammaproteobacteria bacterium | reverse complement strand
AGGCGGCTGTACTCGATACATATGCATGCACGCATCATCCTGATTCAGATCAAGTTGTTGTTCCTGAACTATTGCAAGAATGTTCTTGTCGAAAGCCAGAGCCAGGATTGTTTCTACAGGCCATAAAACAGCACCAGATCGACGTAAATAGTTCATGGATGGTTGGTGATGCAAAAACTGATATAGAGGCAGGAGAGAGGGCTGGAGTGCCGACAAACCACCTTCTATTCATTGGATCGCCTTATTCTGAGCATATTAGAGCTGTAAACGATCTTTTTGAAGCATCACAGCTTATTTTGACCTTAGAGCGTTAATATTGTACACTGCTGTTATGAAAATATTCATCGATTCCGGCGACATTACAGAAGTAGAGAAATACCTCTCCTGGGGTATTTGTGATGGTGTCACAACAAATCCGTCAATCATGCTGAATGCAGGAGCAACAAGCATGGAACAGGCAAAGGAGATGCAAATCGCAATCGCAAAATTAATCAATCCATTACCACTTTCAGTTGAAGTGACAAGCGACGAACCTGATGAGATGCTTAAGCAGGCTCGTGAGTTCATGACCTGGGCAGACAATCTTATGGTAAAGATCACCATCACAGATCGTAACGGTGAATCGATGTTACCAGTTATTCATCAACTTGCAAAAGAGGGGATCGCAGTCAATGTAACGGCTATTCTAACTCAAAATCAAGCAGTGATGGCTGCGATTGCACTCGAAAACGGTAGAAAAAAATCAGAAAAAGAAGCTCCGTACCCACATATCATTTCAATTTTCGCTGGACGCATTGCAGATGAGCAGGGCGTGGATCGTGCTTCAGAAGTTCTTAGCAATGTTCGGGATTGGCTGGACGACAATGAGGTGCCAGTGGAAATCATTGTTGGCTCTGTTCGATCACCAGAAAATATTGATTCATGGTCAATGACAGGAGCTCATATTCTTACTATTCCACCATCAGCGATTGCAAAATCACAGCAGTGTGGTCGTACAAATGAAACTGTATCGCAA
>CAZMTW010000123.1:0-1864 GCA_964569285.1 uncultured Gammaproteobacteria bacterium | reverse complement strand
TTATCCAATTGATCTTCAACTTATGCCCTTTAATATCCTCTATTTTTACTTACTGTATATGCCCACGTACTATAAATACTTTTGACTTGTTTGTAAAGGTTTATGAGAGACAAGTGCTAACAACTATCTTAGTACTAAAACAGAAACAAGTTCGACATGAGGTGTGTGTGGAAACATATCAATTGCTTTCATTTGGATTACATTGTAGACAGTGCCCAGTTTCACCATTTCTCGAGCAAAATGTTTGTAATTACATGAGACATATACAATCTTTTTTGGACGATGTTCAAGAATCTCTGCAATCACACTGTCGTGCATTCCACTACGAGGAGGATCAAGTATGAGGACATCCGGATTAAACTGCATCCAATCAGATTCTTCTGTTTTTGATGTATGGAATTCGGCCTCAATAGAATTCAGTTCAGCATTTACTTTCGCGTCAACTATTGCCTCGGGCACGACTTCAACACCAATAACCTTCTTTGCGCGCTGGGCAAGTGGCAAAGTCAAAAAACCACTCCCACAATATAAATCAACAACAGTCGACTCAGAAACATCGCCAGCAAATTCTAGTACTGTATTTTGCAAAATTGCAGCCGCACGAGGATTGGTTTGAAAAAAAGCGTTTGGAGTAATTCGGTAGCGAACTGAATTAATAACTTCCTCAATATAACCAGGTCCATACACAATACGAAGCTCATCGCCAAACGATACATCGGTGATTGTATGATTAATAGACCATATGAGCGTTGTGAGTCGTTGCGTTGATGACAGCACCTCCAATGCCTCTTGTGCTTTCTTTTCTTCCTCTGCATCTGCAGGAGCGCTTGTCACAATGGTGATCATCGATTGACCAGTTGAAGTTGTCCGAATAACGGCATAGCGCAACAATCCATGATGTCTCTTCCGGTCAAAGTACGTCAAACCACAATCAATTGACCACTGACGTACTACATTGAATAATTCTTCTATACGTTCATCAGCAAGAAAGCAGTGGTTATTATCTACAACACGCCACCATTTTCCTTTTTGGCGCATACCAACACGTCCCTCAAAATCAATAACAAAATCCATTCTATCTCGATAATGTGAGGTTTCTGGCGCAGGCACAATCTGTTCGCAACGAATATCAAGTTTTTGTAACGCAAATGTTCCGTTAATATCGGAAAGCTTCTGTTTTATCTGTTTTGGATAGGGGATGTGTGACCATCCACAGGACCCACAAACATCTTTATTTGCGCATAAATCAGACATGGCGCCTATTGTACCACAATGCCCATTGTTTGCCGACTATACATAGGTTATACTGCATCAATATGAAAGCAAAAAAGAAAACAGCAGATATACTGCGAATAACAAGAAGTGATCAGTATCAAACTGTAGAAGAGTTATTGGTTCGCAGTCAGCCTAATTCTGTCTATTATACGCTTCTTATCGTTTCCGCATTTATAATCACAGCAGGTCTATTATTAGAAAACGCTGCTATTACTATTGGTGGGATGTTAGTGACTCCAGTATTAACACCAGTACTCGTTATTGCACTTGGCGCTGCTACACGCAAGCCAAAGCCAGCTGGTCACGCATTATTACTTATTGCAAAGTCAGTAGTCATACTCGTTCTTATTTCCTTTACTCTCGCTCTGCTTTTCGAGCCACCAACAGAAATAACCGTGTTTGATGCAACTTTAAAGAACGCTCTGCTCTATTTTATGGTGGCTTTTGCATCCGGCATTGCCGCTACTTTTGCATGGGTTAGAAAAGAAGTGTCATCTGCGTTGCCGGGCATAGCTATTGCAGTAGCACTTGTTCCTCCGCTCAGTTTAATAGGTATTGGGTTAACTTTATTTGACCTTGATGCTGCAAG
>CAZMTW010000122.1:0-2889 GCA_964569285.1 uncultured Gammaproteobacteria bacterium | reverse complement strand
ATTTGTGATGACCGTTCCAAAAACTGGCTTCCCAAAACTGAGCAACGCAATGTTATCATCCCAAATCAACAGGTCTGACGAAAAATCATCCTGTTCTTCTGGCATTAAATGATACTCGTACAACCCACGCAGCGCTTCTTTCATTGCTGGAGCCGCTTCTTTACCCGAGGAATATGAAAGAATGTCATGAAAGACAATATTCTTTTGCTTCACTTCTTTGAGCCATCCTTCATAGAATGCAACTTCTTGCCGACTGAGATGATCGGTGGAACCAACTCCATACACCTCTTTTGCCGACAATACCATGTAGTAAATCTCCTTTACCTGCTCAAACCCGTCAAAAAAACGCACAACCGGCTTGTTCTGGTGCGTTGCATATAATCCACGCAGATCCGGTAACACATCCTCTATTCTCTCTTTCTGTTCGCGCACCCTCTGGAATAACGCTTCAGGATCGTTTGCAATGTATGCTTTTCGTTTCCCGTTCCGCTGTTCTGTTATCAAAAGCTGGTTTTTAAGCTCGACGAGAATGTTGTAGCAGTTCGTGCGGGCAATTTTTGTGCCCTGTGCTATTTGCGGAGGCGTAGAAAGCCCATGTTCTAGCAGAAATTGATACACAGTAGCCTCACTCCTATGCAGGCCAATGTGCTGTAATTTTTGATGAAGATCCATAAATAGCGAAAAAAGTGTTATCTGTCATTTATTTTTATATCATATTTGGTCAAATAAATCAATACTATTATTGAAATTCACCAGAAAGGTGCAAAACGTAGTGTCTATTTTATCTATTTTGAGTTAGTATTATTTGTTCTTGATTTCGTTTTTACGAGCTCATGAACAGGGACTTTGAAAATACAGAGCAATGTTCCACGAAGAAAGAAAAAGAAGTATACTGAATCTAATTGAGTTAATAAAAAACAATATGAACAAAAGAAATCTAGGAGCAATCGTTGTCGTGTTGGCAATCATTGTAATCGTTGCCATATTTATGCAAAAGGATGACGCATCGGTCGACCAGCCAACAAAAGAAACAGTAACCATCGGCATGGTAACATTCCCCGGCTACGCACCTCTCTATTTAGCAAAAGAAAAAGAGTTGTTCGAAGGTGTTGATGTAGAGCTTGTACGCATCGAAGCGATTGGCGATCTACGAGCCGCAATGAACAGCGGACAGATCGACATGTACGCAGCAACATACGACATCTTTCAAGCGGTAGAGGATAACACTCCTCCAGGAGTAGGGTTCCTCGCAATTGATGAGTCACATGGCGGCGACGGAGTTGCTGTTACTGGCGACATCACAGAACTGAGTGACTTAAGAGGCAAAGTAGTTGGCGGTGAGCCAGGCTTCCCTCCTTACTTCATCCTCCAGTACTTGCTGAACAAAGAAGGAATGAGTTTAGCTGATGTGGATTTCAGAGATCTTCCTTCAGCAGACGCAGGCAAAGCATTTGTTGCAGAGCAGCTCGACGTTGTAGCAACATACGAACCATATCTTTCAATCAGCGCAGAAAAGAGAGAGGGTGCAAAGATCCTTGTCTCCAGTGCTGACACTCCAGGACTTATCGTAGACTTCCTCTTCGCTTCAGAAGAGCTTGTAAATAATGACGAAGAAGTTCTAAAGAAAGTTGCTGACGGTTGGTTCGCAGCAGTTGAGTACTGGGAGAATAACCCAGACGAAGCAATGACAATCATGGGAGACGCGTTCGGTGTTGATTCAGCTGAGATGGAAGACATCAAGTCTGGAATCACCTGGACAACATTGGAAGACAACAAGAAGTTGTTCGACAAAAGTGAAGAGAACAACGCATATGCAACCTTTGATCTTGTCGGCGACATTCTAGAGAACAACGACTCAGCCGGAGTACGAGTAACCTCGGATGAAAAGTTGTCCAACACAATAATCAAAAGCTACAAGTAGTATACATATCCAGTGAAGGTATTTAGAGGAAATCACCTGTTCTCAATTTCCATAGTGGTCCTGGTATCACTATGGATTTTGAGTTCGTGGCTTGGACTCCTCAACCCAATATTCTTCCCAACCATAGATGAGTTTATGGTGGCGGCAAAAAAGTTGTTTCTGGAGAAATCATTTCTCAGTGACATCGGAATTTCTACGTTCAGAGTAGTGACAGCATTTCTACTAGCCTTCGTACTAGCAGTTCCACTCGCATTGCTTATGAGTTCATGGAAAAAGCTACACAGCACTCTGGCTCCGTATATTGACTTCATTCGCTACCTCCCTGTCCCTGCGCTCATCCCACTCACCATACTATTTTTTGGGATCGGTGAAGGTGCAAAAATATCTCTTTTATTTATTGGTACATTCTTTCAGCTCATCTTACTTATTATTGATAACCTGCATAACGTTCCAAAAGAATACTTGGACATCTCCTATACATTAAACTTCAGCAAATACAAAATACTTAAGACAAAGCTATCGAGTATTGGTCCTCAGTTGTTTGATAATTCTAGAATCACACTTGGATGGTGCTGGACATACCTTGTTATCGCAGAACTGGTTGCCGCAAGCTCAGGCATTGGTCACATGATTAAAGAGGCGCAACGATTTTCAAATATACCAGATTTATATGTTGGTATTTTTACGATTGGCGTGATCGGCTTTTTGTCTGACTACATATTCAAAAAAATGTACCCTCTGATTTTCAAGTACAAGTCACAATAATATGCTTGAGATAAAAAACCTGACAAAAGTATACGACAATGACGGAAAGCCCTTCACAGCAATCAAGGACGTTTCTTTTGATGTTGAGGCTGGTGAGATCGTCTGCATTGTTGGGCCAAGTGGTTCTGGGAAAAGTTCTATTCTCAAATGTTTGACCGGTATTGATTCTGACTACAACAATATCCCAGCGGCCTTGAATTTCC
>CAZMTW010000121.1:0-2920 GCA_964569285.1 uncultured Gammaproteobacteria bacterium | reverse complement strand
TGTTTGTAATCGTGAAGTCAGCTCCCATGACGCTTGAGCCACTTTTTTGTCGCATTTATGCTGAAAGATCCCTAACAATTGCTGTTTTTTTGCAGCAAGTTCCTTCTCTAACTCAGATTGCAGTTCGCCTTGTTGTTGCTCAGCTGCTTTCCGCACCTCTAAAATCTGTGTGTCAGTGTCTTGTTGAATTGTGTTGGGGATGTCAGTCAGAGCCATGTCCTTATACTTGAATTCCAGTAATAAGAAGAATGGTTGCGAGAAGACCAATAACAGCATAGGTCTCAACCATAGCGGAGAGAACAATACCTTTACCAGACTCTCCTGGTTTCTTGGCAACAATGCCCATACCTCCTGCAGATACTTTACCCTGCATCAATCCAGATGAGAGACCAGTAATTGCGATTGGAAGACTAGCAAACAATAATGCTAATCCAACTTCGTTTGAAATTTCGACTACCTCGCCTCCGAGAAGTCCAACTTTTTGCAGAATCATGATTGCTGCAAGGAAACCGTAGATTCCCTGTGTTCCTGGTAGAGCTTCAAGAAGAAGAACTTTACCAAATTTTTCTGGGTCTTCTGAGACAACTCCTGTTCCGGTTTGTCCAGCGATACCCATGCCGAGTGCGGATCCAGTGCCGGCAAGTCCTACTGCCAACGCTGCTCCAAGCACTGCGAGTGCGAGTCCTATCATATGTTGTATAACATATTACTTATTATTTTCGTTTCTAGACTACTGTCTAGCTACTGGTGACGATTTTCATCAACAATAGCCAGGGAGTAGTGGCTAATCTTCTAGGTTTATAACTCGAAGATATTTACTTTCTTTCACAAATGGTTTAAATCGTCGACCTCCGCCTTCCATGAATTTTGGAAAGTATTCAACAAATTGGAGACGTCCAGAGTGAATGTATGCTCCCAGCACATTGATTGCGAGATTGAAGATGTGACCGCCGACAAGGATAACAATCGCAACGACCCATCCAAGAGGTGCCCACGGCATCATGTCTTTGAAGAGGAATGCAACAAGATTCACAACACTTGCAATAATTGCAGTTGAGAGACCCAACGCAAGTAAACGAGAGTAGGAGAGTACGTCTGAAAAATATCCAACAAGTCCATAGAGACTTCCAATGCCACCAAGTAGTTTGAGGAAGATGTTCTTCTTCGCTCGTCCTTGAGTCAAAACAATTGCGATCAGTGCTGCATATATAAGATACAAGAATGTTTGTGCCATTGAAGCCGGGAAAATGAATTCAGCAGTTGCTAAAATCCAAAGGACGGCTGATCCGAGAAAGAAGAGCCATGTTCCTTGATCCATAATGGCATCCACGACCTTTCCTTGTTTAATGTCCCACCAACCTTTAATTCCAATACCAACCATGATTTGAAAAATACCAAGAGCCATGGTGATCAGAAGAACAGTAATTGGTTCTGCAAGTGAATCTAATACTTGGAATGTTCTGAAGAATTTTTCTGCTGCCGGAGGGAGTGTTGCAAGGTCAATTCCAAACCATCCACCAAATAATGCTCCGAAGATAAATGTGGAAATACCACCCCAAATCAATACAATAAATAATTTTCTGTTTTCTTTTGGTACGTCTAAAATTTTAATTGCCAAATATGCGCCGATGGCGAGAATGATTCCATATGCAGCATCTGTTAATGCAAGACCAAAGTAGACAACGAAAAAAGGTGCAAGTAGGGGAGTAGGATCTGGTTCATCACTCTTTGGAACACCATAAATATTGGTTACTGACTCGAATGGGCTCATTAACTCTGAGTTATCGAGAGGAACTGGAATTTCTTCTCCTTCTGTGATTTCAATTTCTTCAATTGCAACGTTTTTTGTTACCTGTTCGAGATCACTTTGCAACTTTTTTACATGATCTTCAGCGACCCAAAAATGAATTGAAAAACTTTTGTCTGTTGTTTGAATAAATCGGTCAGCTTCTCGTTGCTCTTTTTCCCAAAAGAATGCGTCTCGAACTATTTTGAGATTGCGAAGATATGTTCCAAATGTGCCGATTTTTTCTTCTAATGCAGTGATTTGTATTGTCCATTTTTCAATATCCTTGTGTAATTGGTCAATCACTGCTTGAGGTGCGTGGTCCTTATGAGGTAATTCAGTTGATACAAAACCGTGTTCCTGTAACAAAGTGGTAACCGATTCTTGTGCTTTTTTGGTATATACTACCATCAATTGAACTGTTTTTTCTGCCCTCTGAACAATACTTATTTCAATTTCTTTTTCAATTGCCGATGCTTCTTTTTTGAATTCTTCAAACTGTTCAATAGAAAAAGAACCGAGTACAATGCCGGTTTTTCCAGTTTCTTCCAATTCTGCCTGTGGTGAGGATAATTCAGTCCACGGAGTGAGGATTTCTATTTCTTCGTTTGATTTTGTAATGTGATTACGAAATTCAGTCAATTGAGAGTCAATTTCAGTCAATTCTTCGGTGATGGTTTTATGATCCGTCGTTGTTTGTACTTCTTTAATTTCTTTTGTTGTACAACGTATCTTGTTGCCACGTAGCTTGTTTAAGAGAGAAATCTTTTCGCTGTAAAATTTTTCAATAAATGGAATAGCAAAGTCCAGTTGAGCAATATCGTACTCGAGTTGTTGAATAGCAGCTTCGTGTGTTTGGTCTCCAATCAGTTCAACAGCACCTGTTTCTTGCAAACGCTTAATAATAGATCGTTTGTTCTTCAACAATCCGACGAGTTCAATCTTTTTTACTTTTGCTACGCCCATTGTATTTGTATTATGCTTCTACGATTTTTTTAACAACAGCTGTGGCTGCATCCTGAATCTTCTTGTCGGTAACGCTGTATAATTCTGCTAGTGAGCTTGATTGTTGTTTTTCAAACTCTTCTTTTTTGGATTTGATTATTGTTTTGGTTGTTTCGATGATTTCTGTCT
>CAZMTW010000120.1:0-2939 GCA_964569285.1 uncultured Gammaproteobacteria bacterium | reverse complement strand
ACTTCTACAACTGGAACGAAGTTATGTATACAATATATCACTGCAACATCAAATATTATTTCTGAAGTGACTCGAGCGCGAGCAAAACAGTTTCCAGATGCGTTTATTATTTCTAGCCAGACCGTTGGGAAAGAAGCAATCGCATACGTGCGTACACGCGTTGAAGGCACTGATTTGAGCTCGATTGTGGAAAGCGCCCGTGCGAAAGGTTATAACGCTGGTGGCAAGCCAGAGGTCGCAGGAGTGGTATTGCCTGCAGAAGAACTGAAAGAGTACATGGATGGCCTTATAAGCGATGTTATAGCATTAATGCCATAAGAATGAGCACCACAGACCCAAAAGTCATTGTTATCGGCCTAGACTGCGCCTCGCCTCAGGTCTTATTTGATTGGTATAAAGACGACTTGCCCAACATTTCAAGGATGATGGAGCAGGGGACATGGGGGCCGCTCGAAAGTACAGTGCCTGCGATTACAGTGCCTGCATGGGCTGCAATGACAACATCAAAAAACGCGGGAGACTTGGGCGTATACGGTTTTCGTTCTCGTACACCAGGTGCGGCGTATGACGATATGGATATTGCGCACGCTGGAATGATTAAGGAGAAACGTGTGTGGGATTATCTCGGTGATGTTGGGAAGAAAGTTGGTATGCTTGGAGTGCCACAAACGTATCCTATTAAGCCAGTGAATGGAATGATGGTGAGTAGCTTTTTAACACCTGGAACTGATGTGGAGTTTACCTATCCGGCGGAGTTAAAGAAAGAAATCCTCGATGCTGCCGCACCTGACGACTATATTTTTGATTTTGCAAATCGCTCAAACGAACCACCAGAAAAAGTGCTTGAGGTTATTAATACAATGACTGATCAACGTCAGAAGATATTCAAAGACTGGGTAGTGAATAAGGAATGGGACTTTTTAATGATGGTAGAGATGGGTGTAGATCGTATCCACCACTACCTGTGGCAGTACATGGACCCTGAACACAAAGAGTATACAGAGGGGAATCCGTACAAGGCGCAGATCCTTGAGTACTATAAAAAGATTGACGCATGGATAGGAGAGGTACAAGAGCTCGCTCCGGATAATACTATTTTTTATATTGTTTCTGATCATGGCGCAAAACGCATGGAAGGTATGTTTGTGATTAACGATTGGTTAATTGATAACGGATATTTAGTGCTTAAGGAAAAACCAGAACCAGGGACAAGTATTCAAAAAGTGAATGTGGATTGGAGCAAGACAAAAGCATGGGCATGGGGAGGATTTTATGGGCGACTATTCGTCAATGTGCAAGGACGTGAGCCAGAAGGGATTGTTCTTGAAGAGGAAGTGGATTCTTTTATAGAGGAAATGCGGACAAAATTAATGGCGGTGAAAGGACCAAATGGTGAAGTGTTGGAGCACAGGCTTGTTCGTACAAAGGAGTTGTATCCTGATTGTGTTGGTGACGCTCCAGACCTAATGATTTTTTGGGGAGATCTGTACTGGAAAGTAGCTGGTACGTTAGGGTATAATGCACACTATATTGATCAAGATGACCGCGGATTAGACTTTGGAGTGCATGATTGGAATGGGGTATTTATTAAGTCAGATCCAAATATTAATGGAGTCGGAAAAAGGGATGATCTAAGCATTCTTGATGTAACACCTTCAATACTACAAGATTTTGGGATAGACATCCCTATTGATTTAAGAGGTAAAGGCATATAGACAATGATTACAAAATCAAAAAATATCACCTGGCACGATGGCGAGGTATCAAAAGAAGATAGAGAAACTCAACTCAAGCAAAAGGGTGTGATTTTATGGTTCACTGGATTGTCTGGATCTGGAAAATCAACAGTAGCAGTTGCAGTAGAAAAACAGCTTCATGATTCTGGACATCATGTGTATCGGCTGGACGGAGATAACATCAGACACGGTTTAAATGAAGACCTGGGCTTTAGCGCGGAAGATCGTACAGAAAATATTCGTAGAATAGGGGAGGTAGCCAAACTATTTGCAGACGCGGGAACAATTGTAATGGCATCGTTCATTTCTCCATTTCGAAATGATCGAAATGCGGTTCGTGAGTTGGTTGGAGAAGGGGAGTTTGTAGAAGTGTTTGTGGATTGCCCTGTTGAAGTATGTGAAGAGCGTGACCCAAAAGGATTGTATAAAAAAGCACGCTCAGGAGAAATACCAAAGTTTACAGGCATCAGTGATCCATACGAAGCACCAGAACATCCAGAACTAATAGTGCGTACAAGTGAGAAGACCGTCGAAGAAGCAGCACAGCAGATTATCGATTATATGAAAGAAAAGAACCTCGTCTCATAATGAAGAAAAGAACGTCATTTATTTTTAGCGCAATTGCACTCATTGTGTTAACCGGCTTCTTTGGCTACACGTACTTTGATGATCATGCATGGGGAACATGGGGAGATGATTCAGCAGGATACATTTTTCTTGCCGGGCGAATGAATGCGCATGAGCCGTTGGTGTATACTGACGAACTTGCCAAAGAGGGGTTGGATTTCTTTGGAGATGAAAAGCTCGCGCGCTGGCTCACACCAACACACCATCAGTTTATCAATACACAAGGCACTATTGCTTCAAAGTATCCGGTCGGCGCTTCCATTTTGCTAAATGCCGGGGCAGTGCTTACTGGTTCTTCTAAAGGATTCTATATTGTAACACCATTTTTAGCAGTGCTGAATTTGTTGCTGGTGTATGTTCTTGTGATGTTATTACTTCCGCAGCACCGTTTTCGACACGCAATAGGATTTCTTTCAGCGTTCTTTCTGGGCATGTATTCACTGTATTATGATTATGCCATAGCCCAACCCATGCGTGAGATTCCGTCTATAGCATTCCTTATGCTTATGGGCGTATTCGTGGTGTTGGGAGTGAAGTGGGTGACTGAAAAGCGGAAATGGCCTTGGACAATTGGTG
>CAZMTW010000119.1:0-2944 GCA_964569285.1 uncultured Gammaproteobacteria bacterium | reverse complement strand
TATGTCTCAAACAAATATTCTCATCCTTCTCGTTTTATTCGTTGTAAATTCCGCTGCAAGTTTACTTGTAAAAAAGGGAGCTGACGCCATTATTGGCGGTGCTCAATTTACGCAACAATCCAGTAGTTTTTTAAAATCTTTAACGCCTGCATTGAACATTTATACATTCTCAGGCCTTTTTTTCCTAGGTCTGGGATTTGTGATTTATGTCATTCTGGCTTCTCGAATGCAAATTTCTGTCTTGCAGCCAGCGCTGGCTGGAGCATATGTTTTTGTAGTGCTTGGTGCATTTATATTTTTTCATGAGCCACTAACAGCACAAAAAATAGGTGGAATTGCAGTTATCATTTTTGGAGTATATCTAACCTCCGTCTAATAATCCCTTATGAAAAAAATTGCAATAATAGGTGCTGGATTACAAGCAAGACGTCGAGTCCCTCCGATTGTCGCTGATGAGAATTATGATGTGGCACTTGTTATTGACATTTTTGAACCGAATGCAAAGAGCCTGGCAGAAACGTGTGGAGCAGCATATGGTATCGACTGGAAGGAGGTAATTACGGATGAATCAATAGATGCGGTTCTTGTTTTGACATTTCCAGATACTCACGCAGAAATATCAATCGCTGCAATGGAAGCAGGGAAAGATGTGTTATGTGAAAAGCCGCTCGCTCGTACAGCAGAAGAAGCTGCGAAGATGGTAGAGTCAGCTGTTAAAAACAAACGCATTTTAAAGTGTGGTTTTAATCTGCGCCATCATCCGGCTATTGCTGAAGCGCATCGGCTGTTTCAAGAGGGAAAAATAGGCACGGCTGCATTCGGCCGTGGGATTTATGGTATTGCCGGACGCGAGGATATGACTAAAGAATGGCGCACAAAACCGGAATTGAGTGGCGGTGGAGAGTTTATGGATCAGGGAGTCCATCTTATTGATCTGCTTCGCTGGTTTTTGGGCGATGTTGAACAAGCGTCTGGAATGGTAAGCACAACAGTGTGGCCAATTGAGCCACTCGAGGACAACGGCTTTGCATTACTGCGACATGAAGGAGGAGTAACAAGTAGCGTACATACTAGTCTTACGCAGTGGGTGAACAAGTTTGAATTTGAAATATATGGCCGAGAGGGCTTTCTTACCATTTCCGGATTAGGTGGAGGGTATGGCGTTGAAAAATTGATTGTTGGTCATCGAGATCCAGAAGGGCTATTTCAATATACAACATATGAATACCGACGCGGTGACGAGTCTTGGCAGCTTGATTGGGAGGAATTCAAAACTGCAATGGAGTCGCGAGAGGCGCCTTCAGCTGATGGGGTTGCTGGGCATAAAGTTTTAGAGGCTGTTGAAGCTGTATATGAGTCTTCCACATCAGGAAAGACAATCAATTTGAAATAGGTAATAGCACAGATAACTATGGCATCAAAAGTACTAGTGACAGGAGGAGCAGGATTTATTGGTTCGCACACTGTAGACCTATTATTAAGCAAGGGATACGAGGTAACTATTCTTGATGATTTACAGCCTCGTGTTCATCCAAAAGGAAAACCAGACTATTTGCCAACCGAAGCTGAATTTATTGAAGGTGATGTTGCGAATCCTAAAGATCTACTCAAGGCATTACAGGGGGTAGAGTATGTAGTTCATTTAGCTGCATACCAAGATTACCTTCAAGATTTTTCTCACTTTATTCATACAAACGCAGAAAGTACAGCGTTGTTGTTTGAGTTAATTCAAGAGCATAATCTTCCTGTCAAGAAAATGGTATTCGCATCTTCGCAGTCAGTTGCGGGTGAAGGAAAGTACCTGTGTGAAGAACATGGGCTCGTATATCCAGATCAGCGACCACTCGAACAGCTGCGCAAAGGGGATTGGGAAGTGCATTGTCCCGATTGCGATAAGATTATGGAGCCGCAGCTGATTGATGAATCTATTGCAAAACCGCACACGTCATACGGAGTGTCAAAATTTGCAATAGAACATCTTGGACGCGCTTTGGGTAAGCGATTCAATATTCCTACAGCATGCATGCGATACACCTATGTGCAGGGAACTCGTAACTCTTTTTACAACGCGTATTCTGGTATTGCGCGTATTTCAGCTCTACGCTTGCTAAATGACCAACCGCCGCTCGTTTTTGAAGACGGAATGCAACAGCGGGATTTTATCAATGTTGTAGATGTTGCGAATGCAAATCTTATTGCTTTGGAACACGACGGAGCAAATCACCAAGTACTGAATGTTGGAGGTGGTGAAAAGTACACCGTGCTCGATTTCGCAGAAACCATTATTAAGGTATATGGGCGTGAGAAGGATATTGAGCCATTGATTACCGGCGAATTCCGAGTTGGTGATACGCGTCATACAGTTAATGATAACAGTAAGTTAGAAGCACTTGGTTGGACGCAGACAAAGAAACTAGAAGACACTCTCGTGGAATACCGGGATTACTTAGACAACTACAAAGATGAAATCGACGCGTTCTTTGAGCAAGCAGAAAAGGAAATGCGTGATCAAGGAGTAATTCAGAAATCAGGAAAATGAGTCATACGAATGGAATATTAAATGGATTCATACTTGCAGCTGGGCTTGGTACTCGTTTTCGTCCTTTGACTTTAAAAACGCCAAAACCGTTGATCAAGATAAACGGTAAGGAAGTAATTGTGTACTCATTGGAGCTGATGAAGAAGAATGGAGTTCAGGAGGTCGTAATCAATACGCATCATCTTCATGGTGTTATTGAGAAACGATTAGGTGATGGGAGTGAGTGGGGATTGAAGATTAAGTACTCGTATGAACCTGAATTGCTTGGGACCGCGGGAGGATTCAAAAAAGCATCGAGCCTTTTTGAATCTCCTGGAACAACAGTAGTTTTATCGAGTGACATTATTACGTATGCACCCATAAGTAAATTACTCGAGCACCATTTCAAAAAAAAGTCAGAGGTCA
>CAZMTW010000118.1:0-2994 GCA_964569285.1 uncultured Gammaproteobacteria bacterium | reverse complement strand
ATCCGCTTACGCCCTGCCACGTCGGATATGTCTCTTGTAATTCACCTGTACCCTCCCAAAATAGAAGATCATCACTTAGTTTAATTGTTGCTACGCCCGTTGAATGAAGGGTTTCTGATGGTAAGTTTGGAAAATTCCATGTCAGTTCACTCTCATACGAAACTTCAAACACTGCGCATTCCCGGATTTTTGTCTTTATCTCCTCTGATAATAAACCTTCTCTGTTGTCTAGACCAAATACCTGAGCAGCTTTTTCCCAAAACACCATTGTCGAAGCCTCGAGCGGATCTTTTTCATTAATACACTTGTCATGTGCTGCATCGACCGCATTGGCAATTCCTACCGCCATTGCATTGAGCGCCTCAGCCACCTCTTCTGTAAATTGATCGTCCATGCCGCGCAACTGCACTTGTGCAAGCCATGATACGTACTGCCTGACTGCATCAAGAATCTGCCCTTCATCTTTTTGCGCATTTTTGAGTTTTGGTAATACCTGCTCGTGATACCACTCCTGCAAAATGTTAAACGCTTCCGCGCTTGGCACGGTTGCCATCTCTTGCAGTTTCTGGTGATGTGGATTGGTTGGAATGACCACTTTTAAATATCCTTCTACCTCTATAGTGGGCATCTCTAGTATGCCGTAGCCGCTGAACTCTGTAATAGTAAACTTTGCTTTATTGTCCTCTACTGTTATTGGAAACAGGTAAAACTCTTCTCCGTCCCCTTCGTATGAAAACCCCATTAAATTTTCTGTTGCAGTACCTTCGGGGATTGTAATTTCAAGCGAAGCGGGGGAGACCAACTGTGTTCCAGATGGTTGAATGTCCACAGCTGCTACAAATCCCTCGTCAACAGGTGAATTGATGACACCGGTAACATCCGTCATTTTTATTTCTTGAAAAGAGGGGAGTGCGGTGCCGGGCATTGTGAGTGTATCCCCACCTAGCTCTAAACTACTGCCGTCTTCTAATACAAAATCACTTACCGTCTCCTCCCCTTTTGTGACCTGAATCGTAAGAGGGTTGGGTACGACTATGGAATCTTCTTCGCTCAATAATGAGCATCCTGCTCCAGTTAGTATGAGTGTTGCTACCAGTAGACCGAGGCTCGCTGATGATTTTTTCATAATTATTGTGTCACTTCAAAATTAGGAAAGTCGAATGTACCCATATCATCGTTTATTGGCTCCTCTTGTGTATACAGAATATATCCCAACACTATGCCGCTAAGGATAAGTGCCAACAAAAAAACGAGCAAGAAACTATTGTTTGTTTTAGACATATGTTTTGGTAATAATGATAGATGCAGTATATCACATAGCGCCGCTTGAAAAAAACGCCCATATCTAGTACACTCTGTGAGATATGAATAAGAAGAAAACAGTTGTTTTAGGTCTAGACGGCGCAACAT
The DNA here is from genome assembly GCA_964569285.1 of uncultured Gammaproteobacteria bacterium. Lineage (GTDB taxonomy): Bacteria > Patescibacteriota > Patescibacteriia > UBA9570 > XYC2-FULL-38-9 > CAZMTW01. The sequence continues at coordinate 1,584 of CAZMTW010000118.1, read as the reverse complement.
TTAAGTTGTTGAAGCCGTTTGCTGAAAAGGGTTGGATGCCCAATATTGCTCGCGTGCTAAAAGAAGGCGTGCATGGCGAATTAGAATCCACAATGCCAGCAATGACCGCTCCATCATGGACCACGTTTGCAACTGGAAAGCATCCGGGCAAGCACGGTATTTTTGATTTCATGCTACCGACTGACTCGCTCGGAAATATGAAGTTTGCAAATGCAGATGATATTCGTGACAAGACCGTATATGAATTGTTGCATGAGGCTGGGTACACGCCAGTGCTTATAAATTTGCCAGTATCGTATCCACCGAAATTAAAAGATAGTATTACGATTACGAGTTTACTGACCCAGGGGGATAAATGGATTTTTCCTGAGTCTTTGAAGGATGAGTTTCCTGAACTAGAGAAATACAGACTAACACCAGATGAGTCACTACGATTAAAAGAAAGAAGCGAGCAATATATTGAGGATCTTCTTGTACACATGGACGAGCAGCTAGCAGCAGTGAAGCGAATCTTTACTGAGAAACCATGGGACTTCTTCTTCTACTTGTTTTCACATACCGATTGGGTATCTCACTTAGCGTACACCGCGTTAGAAGAAAATCATGACGAGTCTGCTGCGCGCGTGTTTAAAAAAGTAGATGAGTACTTGGGTTGGTTTATGGATAACATACCAAAAGATGCCAACCTAGTGATTTTGAGCGATCATGGGTTTAAGTCGTACAAAAAAATCTTTTACTTTAATAAATGGTTGGAAAAGGAAGGGTACTTGAAGACCAATACCAATGCGGATCAGTTCCGTGGAGCTGCAACACGCCGCGCAAAAGAGTCTGACAAAATTCAAGAAGGGAAGAAGCGCGTGAATTTGGGCAGTGGAGTATTTACTGCTCTTGCGAAGTTTCCACCACTTGAACGTGCCGCGAAATGGGGATACCACCATGTGGTAAAACCGTACCTTCCTGTAAACATTAAAGTAAATGTTGGCGTGGACTTTAGTAAAAGCAAGGTATGCTTTCCAAAGGGAAGTTACATTACGAATGCTTATATCAACAAGGACTGGGTCTACAAGGATGGAACAGTACGTAGGGATGAGTATCTACCGCTCCGCACAGAAGTTGTAGAAAAGATGCGCGCAATTACAGATCCTGAAGGTCACCCAGTTATCAAGCGTGTATTCACGCGTGAGGAAGTATATGGTGATGACGCTCCGGACCAAGCACCTGATATCTTTTTCGAACTTGCAGACTACTGGTTGGTTGGACATTTCCACTCTGGAAACTTAATTGCGGACAATGAAGAAAACAAGCACGGTATTATGGGCGTGTTCATGGGTATGGGACCTGACTTTGCACAACAAAAAGAGGTGAGTGGCCTGAAGATGCAGGACATGACTCCCCTTTTATTGCATTTGAATAATCTACCTGTACCAAGTGACTGCGACGGTACAGTGAAACAGGAATTGTTTGCTACTGGTTCGGATGCTGCACAGCGTCAACCTCAAATAGGAACTGCATCACGAAAACACGCAGTAGCGAAATCAGAAAAAACAGCAATATCTAATGCGTTGCACGGATTGAAACTATAAT
>CAZMTW010000117.1:0-3073 GCA_964569285.1 uncultured Gammaproteobacteria bacterium | reverse complement strand
GAAAATGCACCAGTCTCAGAGTTCACTTGACCACCGAACCAATTTTCATTATTCCAAAATGATACCCAACCACCATTCTCGGGAAAAGTTCCATCTGGATTCTTAAATATTCCTGTCACACGAGCATCAGCTCGTTGCACTTGGAAATTCAGAACCTCGGTTTCAACTGAATCATCGTTTGCGAAATTCACATGAACACACCGATTGTCATTGAGATACCAATCTACCTCTTTTGGTTTATTCTTTGAATCATCCCATTGAGAATCAAGACACACATCATATTCACCACCGCTCACATCCAAAGAATACACACCAGAACTATTTGCGTTTTCACCAGCCCACTTACCAACTCCATTCGCATTCACGCGTGCGTTTGCAACAACTTCACCGGTATCGGCGTACGTTATTGTTCCAGATATATTTTTTGAAGGAAGTAATAATGTAACATTATTCAGAACAGCAGAACCAGCATAGGTAAAATTTGCCGTTGTCGTAAACAACTTTGATTCTGGAGCAGGATGAAATGTCATTGACACCGCATCTCCACTGACGAAACCAGGATTACGCACCGCATAATAACCCCATACATCAGAGTTAAATCCCTGATGAACGCTCCAATCATCATTGTATACCTCGCCATATGTACCAATGCCAACGCCAGCAGGACTGTTTACCTGCCCATAGGCTAACACGTCTCCGACAATTACAACAGTTTCGGTTCCAATGGTCGTATCACTTTCAATTGCAGATGTATCACTTGCGTCTGTTCTCATGTACAGACGTACACCACCGTCATAGTTCATCCATGTCACACCTGTGAGTGTAATAGCATAAGTGCCAGCTGGCATTGCAGAGGTATTAGTGAACTCATGCCGTCCAACTCCTCCAGATGAACTAGTAGATCCAGAAACACCGGTTAATACTGCGTCCTGAATATTTGATTGACAGTCATCACTGCTTGCATCGAAACAATCTAAAGAATTCGATTCAATAGCAAAACCTACCCCAGCTGGAATAGTTGCGGTAGTAGTAAACGTAGCTTCAACAATAACGCCAGTAGCAGCCTTCGCATTTGAAGACACCGACGTGATTGTAAAGTCGCTAATACTTGGATCCTGAGCAGTATCGCCAGGAGCAGCACTTGCAACTGTTGCAAACGCAAATAAGGCAAGAGACACAACAGCTGTGTACGCCCACCATTTCATGGTAAGTAACATATGAGTTTTCATTATGTTTTTAAATTGAAACAAAAAATTTTGTTTATTACATTGAGTATAGCAGACCACATTTTACGCGCAACTGCACGTAACAAAAAACTCCCACCCAACGGCAGGAGTTTTTAACATATTGCGCTAATGTTAGACCTCTACCACCACTGGCAGGATCATTGGACGACGTTGTATCTTTTGAAAGATAAACTCAGCCAACTCATCGCGTAGTTTATTTTTGATATAGACCGGATTTGGTGGTTCAGTACCAGTATGCGGTTTCACAATTTCTGCAGCCTTCTGACGAGCTTCATCAATAAGACGTTTATTACCTTTCATGTAAATGAATCCACGAGAAATAATGTCAGCCTCACCAACCAACTGTCCGGTTTTGCCATCAATTGTAACAATCACGACCACCATGCCATCTTCTGCAAGCAACTGACGGTCACGGAGAACGACTTCAGATACATCACCTACTCCAAGTCCGTCTACAAAGACGTATTCAGATGGCAATTTCTCTTTCGTGAGTTTTCCTTCACCACCGGCAAATTCCATTACTTGACCATTTGAAGTCACAAACACATTCTCTTTTGGCCAATCAAGCCCAAGAGCAACCTGTGCGTTGTCATATAACAAATGGAGATTACCTTCAATAGGAATATAGTATTTTGGGTTGATCATACGCAGAAGCAACTTCAGATCCTCTTGCTGCGCATGTCCACCAGCGTGAACATCCATCATTTGGTAATGAACAACATCTGCTCCTTGGCGAATCAACGAATCCTTCAACTGTTGTACGGATCGTTCATTTCCTGGAATAACAGATGAGGAAAAAATAACCATATCCTTTTCTTCAACCTTGAAGAATCGATGTTCACCAGTGGCGATACGCATCATAGATGCATTCCACTCACCCTGTGCTCCTGTTCCGATAACAATAACCTTGTGTGGAGGAAGTTTCACAGCTTCTTGCGCTGGAATAATTGTTTTAGAATTCACATCTAAATACCCAAGCTGGGTAGCAATTTCCACATTCGTCTTCATAGAGAATCCTTCAAGAACGACGTATCGTTCCAATTCCTGTGCACTCCATAACAGCTGTTGCACACGATTCAAGTTCGAAGCAAATGTACCAACAATAATACGGCCTTCTGCTTTTTCCATAATGCCTTGCAATGTTTCTCCGATATATTTTTCAGACATCTGTTGTCCTGGTTTTGAAGCATTGGTTGAGTCTGCCATTAGAGCAAGTACTCCTTCTTTTCCAAGACGAGTCATCTTCGCAAAATCAGTTACTTGATCACCAATAGGTGTTAAATCGAACTTAAAGTCGCCAGTATGAATAACCACACCCTCTGGTGTCCGAACCACAATGGCAAGTGAATCAGGAATACTGTGATTGATGCGAATGAACTCCACAACAAAGTCTCCTAGTTGTAGCTGCCCATCAACATCGACCTCGCGTAAATCCAATTTTGGTTTATCACGGAAGTCATCTTGTCGTTTGGCAATAATACCGAGCGAAAGACGTGCTGAATAAATAGGAGGATTATGAAGTAATGGTGCTAAGTGAGGAATGCCACCGATATGGTCATAATGAGCATGCGTGATGATAATACCACGCACATTCTTCTCCTTACCTTTCAAGTACGAGATGTCATTAATAATGTAATCGACTCCAGGCATTTCCTCTTCAGGAAACTGAAGACCCATATCAATTAAGATAATGTCATTCCCATATTCAAACATGGTCATGTTTCGTCCCACTTCTTCCGCACCACCCATAACGGCAATACGCAATTTGTTTGACGTATTATTTCTTGGAGCCTTTTTAACGTGCAACTGTTTTGTTCCTTCTGATG
>CAZMTW010000116.1:0-3090 GCA_964569285.1 uncultured Gammaproteobacteria bacterium | reverse complement strand
GAATGACAGGTACTGGTTGCAACAGATTGAATAATTCAACTTTGGATCATCGCTTCAATATGCTGAGGCTTCAACTACAGCACGAATAATCGAAAGCGGGAACGACATTGTCGGATTCATATTTGCATACTAGTAAAAACCCCTGTGTTCGCCTATTGATAACAATAGACGTATGCAAAATATTATTATAGGAGTGGCTGCCATCATAGTTGGCGCACTCATTGGTTGGTTATTGCGCCATGTAAAGGCAGTCTCCAATAAAAACTCAGCTGAAGCAAAGGCAGAGAACATGCTAAAAGACGCAAAGTCAAAGCAACAAGAGTTGTTGTTGGATGCCAAAGAGAAAGCCATGGCTGTCATGGATGATGCGAAAGCCGAAGAAAAGAAACGTCGTAATGAGGTGCAAGAAGCGCAATTGCGATTAGAAAAACGAGAAGAGAAGTTCGATGAAAAGCTCATGGAAATTGAGCAAAAGAAAGACAAGATTCAACAGAAAACTGTTGAGGTAGAAACAATTAAAGAAGAGATTCTTGCTATTAAGCAACAACAAGTAGAAAAATTGGAAAGTGTTGCTGGAATGGATCGAGAACAAGCAAAAGGTCTCTTGCTAGAAAATGTTGCTGCAGATGTAGACGAGGCTCTTGCATCACGACTGCAAAAACTCGAAATGGAAGGAAATGAAGTATATGACGAGAAGGCAAAGCAGTTGCTTACCCAAGCTATTCAACGATGCGGCATGTCACATGCAGCAGAGACGACTTCTACTGCAATGCATATTCCTTCTGATGAAATGAAAGGACGCATTATTGGTAAAGAAGGACGCAATATTAAGCGTATTGAAGAATTAACTGGCGTTGAAGTGATTGTTGATGACACGCCAGAAACCATTTTGATTTCTGGATTCTCACCAATCAGGCGTCATCTTGCAAAGCGTTCGTTAGAAATGTTGATTGATGATGGACGTATTCACCCAGCAAAGATTGAAGAAGCTGTTGAAACATGCAAAAAGAAATTACAAGCAGAGATCAAACAAGCAGGAGATGAAGCGTTGTATGAAATGGCTATTACTGGCATTGATCCAAAGTTGGTACAGATTCTTGGTCGTCTTCGATACAGAACTAGTTACGGACAAAACGTACTCCGTCATTCAATTGAAGTTGGAGTACTCGCTGGTTTGATCGCAGAAGAACTTGGCGCTGATGCTGCAATGTGTAAGAAGGCTGGTCTCTTCCATGACATTGGAAAAGCATTGGATCATGATATTCAAGGAACACATCCTGAGATTGGTCGAGATATTGGTCGTAAGTTTGGCTTTACTCCAGAGCTTGCAGACGCTGCATTTTGTCATCATGATGACTATCCACCTACTATTGAGGCAGTTATCGTTAAAGTTGCTGATTCGATCTCTGGTGGACGCCCAGGCGCACGCAAAGACTCATACGAGCAATATGTGAAACGCCTTGAAGAGCTTGAAGATACTGCAAAGACTTTTGACGGAGTAGAAAAGGTATACGCCATCCAAGCTGGACGTGAGATTCGTGTGTTTGTAGAACCTCAGAAGCTCGACGACATGGGTGCACACAACTTAGCAAAAGCTATTGCAAAGAAAATTGAAGAAGAGCTTAAATATCCAGGTGAAATTAAAGTGAACGTTATTCGCGAAACTCGTATTGTCGAGTACGCACGATAAATAATCCCTCTGCGCCTGCGCATTTTCTCACCCCCCGAACGTCCTCGCTTCGCTGCGGATTGTTCGTGGGGCGAGAAATGCTGCGGCGCCGAACGTTTCTTCCCTTGCCGAGCGTCGCGAAGTGGCGAGGTAAGGGAAGGAAACGTGAAGGCGACGAGGTAATTATACATACATGAACATACTCTTATTTGGCGATGTTGTTGGAAAGCCCGGCAGAGAAGCCTTGAAATGCGCAGTCCCAGAATTGCGAAAAAAGTATTCTGCCGATCTTGTTATTGTGAATGCAGAGAACATGGCTCATGGTTTTGGAATTACACCTGAAACAATTGAAGAGCTTCAAGGAGCTGAAGTTGATGTATTCACCTCTGGCAACCACATTTGGAAGAATGCAAAAGGTGTTGAGATGCTCAAAGAAAATCCAGAACACGTATTGCGACCAGCGAACTTATTAGGCAATCAGTATGGTCGAGGATTCACGCATGTAGATGTCGACGGTGTTTCAGTGTGTGTCATCAACCTACAAGGCGATGTATTTATGGGTGAAGATGTACACTCACCATTTGATACGTTTGATGATATCTACAGAGAGCATTGTTCAGACGCAATTACCATCGTTGACCTACACGCAGAAGCTACAGGAGAGAAGAGAATGTTCGGGTGGCATGTTGATGGACGCGCATCTATTGTTGTTGGAACGCATACGCACATTCAAACCTCTGACGAGCAAATTATGCCTGGTGGAACAGCGTATATTACTGATCTAGGCATGTGCGGAGCTACCGATTCCTCACTAGGAATGGATAAAGAACTTGTAAAACAGAAGGTTATTCATGGTTTAAACGTCTCATTAGAGCCTCCTGTAGATCCACGAGAGGTTGTTGCGTCTGGAATTGCTGTCACAGTAGATGCTGAATCAAAAAAAGCGACCTCAATAGAACGAATTGACCTTAAATTGGCCATATAATATACTGAAGTTAGTACATCTAAGTAAGAAAGGGGGTGGGTTCAATGAACAAAGCAAAACTCGCAGAAGTACTTGCAGACCAAACTGGCTTGTCAAAAAAACAAGCTGAGGATTTTTTAGAATCATTTGTTGGGACAGTTATAGATTCATTACAAAAAGGAGACCCTGTCACCCTTACTGGATTTGGTACATTTATGGCCAAGTACCGGAGCGCGCGCATGGGTGTTAATCCGCAAAAACCAACAGAAAGAATTCAAATTCCAGCAGTTATCATTCCAAAATTCAAAGCAGGTAAAGCGTTGAAAGACGCATTAAAGTCTGTCGCTCCAGAATCCATGGAGTCGTCTCTAGACGAATAGTATAATTGGTAATATAAAAACCGCCATAACGGCGGTTTTTTTTGTGGGCGCAGCAGGATTTGAACCTGCGGCCAATT
>CAZMTW010000115.1:0-3132 GCA_964569285.1 uncultured Gammaproteobacteria bacterium | reverse complement strand
AGCTTTATTCTTTCTACTCCCAGCCGTTCGAGCACATAATTATCGAAAGAAGGAAGACGCAATTACCCATACAACGAAGTACTATGAATATCTAAAAAAGCACGTAGAGTATTCATATAATCCTTTGAAGGTAGCTGAGCAAGAAGTAGATTGGTGGTGGATTCATGATGATCTGGAGAAATCGGAGAACAAGAGTCAATTGCAGGAAGCATTTGCTCACTTATATGGAACTATCATCGGAATTCCTGCAGAGCTCCTTGGAGAGGCGGCAGCGTATAAGGTAATGGCAACCATAGAACATGACATAGCTGAAACAAAAGAGATAGACGAAAACAAATCAAACAACGCATGGAAGAAAGCAGAAGAGGCATTGGTGGGATTTTATACGTTCATGCAAGAAGCAGAGAAAAGGGCATTGTGTTAAAAGAGGCACCAAAGAGGTTCTAGCGTCCCGGTACTGTGTAACAAAAAAGCCCGTGTTTACGGGCTCTTTTAGCTGGGTCGGTTATTGGAGGATGTTAGAACTTCAAGCTGTATTCTTTAATGTCTTGGTATAGGGATATAAAGGTTACATATATAGTTACAAAAGAGTTTACAATTATGGCAAAGTACTGTATAATATAGACATGTTTACACCAAAATATACACTTACAAGTACATTGCTCCAGTATATTAGCGAAATTGAGCGTTTGTACGGACGCTTGGAATCACGACGTTTACCGAAAGAGCTTCAATTGAATTTGGAACGCGATAACTTGGTTCAGTCAGCTTATATTTCAAATAGCATTGAGGGTAACCCATTATCTCAGCCCGAGGTAACGAATTTGTTGCTAGGAGATAGAATACCAGTGAATCGAGATGAAAAAGAGGTGCGCAATTATTTTGATATTCTTAAATCGTTGCAAGAACAGAAAGAGCAAATAATGTTGGACACCGTTTTGAATATTCATAAGCAGTTGCTCGCAGGTGTAGAGGATGATATTGCTGGCATAATCCGCAACAGTCGTGTGGTTGTAGGTAAATACAGGCAGCAAGAAGATGGAGAGTTGAGCATTGATGTAAAGCATGAACCACCATATCATTCTTCTAATCAGATTGCTGTTGCATTGCATGAATTGAATTCGTGGTTAGAGGATAGTAATGATATGCCTGCGGTTATTCAAACAGCTATTTTTCATCACGAGTTTGTGTACATTCATCCGTTTGCAGATGGTAATGGGCGTACGTGTCGGTTACTGACAGCGCAATTGTTGTTGCGGCGAGGATATGCAATCAATAAATATTTTGTGTTAGATGATTGGTACGATGTAGATCGGGCGCAGTACTCTGACAAGCTACATACAGCAGATGGTGGCGACAAAACAGAGTGGGTAGAGTATTTCGCAGAGGGTATGAAATATTCATTGCAGAGCGCATTAGCAAAAGCAGAACAAGCAATTGAGCCTATTGAGGTACCTCGTCGGCTGACGAATCGAGAGAAGGAGGTATATGCAATTTTACAAGCTCGCAAACAGTTGAAAGCAAGCGATATTGAGGAAGCGCTTTCCATATCACGGCAGTATGCTCATCGTTTGCTTAAAGCACTTGTAGATAAGGGATTTGCGGATGAGAAAGGTGAAACAAAAGGAAGATTCTACGTTTTGAAGTAATATTGCAGTGCAGCGGCATTAAATTTCAAAAGCCCGTTAAGGGGGTAAAAAAAGCCTTCATATAAGGACTTTTTTCGGATGGGTCGGTTGCTGAACAAGTTAGAAGCACTGTGGTATAATTGATTTATGACACACTCATTAACACAGCATAGAATTACATCGCCACTCAAGTTGGACTTGAATTCCCGTCAGGAGAAGATCCAACAGAGAGGCTAGATCAATTGGTCGAACAGTTTGAGCAAGGTGAAGCAGGTGGATTGGCAGTTTCTTTTTACACTATAGATAATCCTGAGGCTGCTGAGGAAGTACGAAAGCGCTTTCCTAACGCAGAAATTATCACCAACGTTTCTACAGCTTTGGAGACAAGTGAAGCACGAGGTGAAATTCAAAGACCTCGCCGTCGAATGCGTTAATTGGTTCCAACCACTCAAAAGGGGCATACAAAAAAGAGTCCGCATATAGGGACTCTTTTTTATGGGTGGCTAATGGGACTTCTCTTCCTCCGTCACTCGCTCCGCCGCGCTGCGACTCTTTTTTTATGGGTCGTCTAGTCAAGGAAGTTAGAACCTGTACGATGCTACGGTTATAGAAAAACACCGGTTATTATGATATAGTTACGAGCGATTATGTTTGTTTTGATTTTTTTCACCATCAAATTCCTCGTAGCTGTCGGTTCAGTTGTGGGTCTGTCTATTCTTTTTGAAAGAGTAAATCCAAAAATCTCAGGAATACTTTCTGGATACCCAGTTGGAGTTGCACTGGCATTGTTCTTTTTTGGTATAGAAAACGGTGCAGAGTTTGCTGCTCGTAGTGCTATCTTCAATATTGTAGGTATTGTGACATTTTTGACCTTTATTGGCATCTACTACGCAGCATCGCAAATACCAATAAAGAATACTGTCATCATATCAACGGTCTTCGCGACTGTAGGATTCTTGCTCCTCGCGTATTATCTAGAAAAAATTGAATTTACAGTTGGAGGTAGTGTCCTTATTGCAGTTGTAGCAGTAATCATTACTGCATTCATCTTCAGAAGAAACCGCAAGATGCAAACAGGGACAGGAGTGAAAGTAACATTCAATTCGATTATCGCTAAGGGGCTATTCGCAGGTGTTATTATCGCTGGTGTTACTTCAATAGCCAGTGTTGCGGGTCCAGGGTGGGCGGGGTTGTTGGCTTCATTTCCTGCAACGACATTGCCGTTAATGTTAATGGTTCATCACAAGTACAGCACAATGCATCTGCATGGAATGATAAAATACATTCCAACAGGGTCATTTTCAATCATTGCATATGTGTTGGCAGTCTATTATTTCTATCCGATGGTTGGAGTAATATTTGGAACGGTGATAGCCTATGGAATAGCCACTGTCGTCATTTTATTGCTATACTTTATTGAAGATAAAAAAATATTCAAGAATATTCGTTCTTGGTTTCAAGAATTTAGCGCAACGAGTTCATTAAATTTTTCATCTGGCTTGTA
>CAZMTW010000114.1:0-3145 GCA_964569285.1 uncultured Gammaproteobacteria bacterium | reverse complement strand
GTTTTTTTGCTTCAGGAATGCCTATGCCGCGCGATTGTAAGTAAAAAAGTTGCTCGGGTCGTATGTAGTGTACAGCAGAGCCATGAGAGGCCTTTACATCGTCTGTGCCTACTTCTAGGCCTGGAAGTGAGTCGATACGTGCTTTTTTACTGAGTAAGAGTCCTTCGTGCTGTAAATAGCCATCAGCACCACCGCCAGTTTGGTGGATATTAATGGATCCGGCAAAGTCTGCATGTGCATTCTCTAGCGCAACTCCACGTACAAGTGTTCGAGACATGGTGTTTTTCCCAATGTGTTCTGCGTTGAGTAGCATGTTGATAGATTGGTGTTTGATGCCAAAATACATCACATGATTTTCATATGTACTGTGGTTTCCTTCCATTACGCCTGTAATGGTGATGTCTACTGAATCAAACAAACCAGTAAATACTCGTGCAACTGCATTATCTTTAAGAGTAATAGTTTTGAATATTTTTTGTGTCGACCCAGTCGATTGCAAGCAAATAAGATCCAATTGTGCTCCTTCTTCAACAACAATTTGTGTAGCATCAATTTCCAACTCCGTCAGGACTTGCTCTGTATTTTTTTTAATTGTGATTTGTCTATTTTGCATAGTATATTGTGGCCGGAGTATTTTCTTGCGGTAGCGACCCTCCGCAGCGTAGCGAGGACCGGTCGCGTGCAAGAAAATGCGTAGGGCGCGATAGATTATCCAACAGAGCCCTCCATTTCTAATTCAATTAAACGGTTCATCTCAACTGCGTATTCAAGAGGAAGTTGTTTTACGACAGGTTCAATAAAGCCGTTGATCATCATTGCAGTGGCTTCAGCTTCAGATAAGCCTCGAGTTTGTAAGTAGAACACATCTTCTGCAGAAATTTTCCCAGCAGAGGCTTCATGTGCAACAGACGCGGTATTGTTTTGAATTTTCATACAGGGGATGGTGTCAGAGCGAGAATAGTCATCCAGAATGAGCGCATCGCAGTTCGCGTTGGCTACAATATTTTCAGCATGAGGCGCTACTTGTACCAATCCGCGGTAGACCGATGTGCCGCCACCTTTCGACAAGCTTTTCATTAAAATGTTTGATGTTGTGTCAGAAGCACTATGAAATACTTTTGCGCCAGTATCTTGTAATTGGTCTTTGCCAGCGAACGCAATTCCTAAATGTTCTGCGTGTGCCCGTTTGCCCAACAGGAACGAAGCAGGGTAGAGCATGGTCACGCCACTTCCCATATTCCCTCCAACCCATTCCACGCGCCCATCCTCCTTAACAAGAGCTCGTTTTGTGTTGAGGTTATAGGTGTCAGCACTCCAGTTTTCCACAGATGAATAGCGAAATCGGGCACCTTTCTCTACAAATACCTCCACACAACCAGCGTGCAGGGAATTGGCTCCATATTTAGGAGCAGAGCAGCCTTCGATGTAGTGCGCGTCCGCACCTTCTTCAATAATCATGAGTGTATGTTCAAACTGGCCCATGTTTTTTGCATTCATACGGAAGTACGCTTGCAGAGGATTGGTCACTTTCACTCCTTTTGGTACGTACAAGAATGTGCCACCAGACCAGACCGCAGCGTGGAGTGCAGCAAATTTGTGGTCGCCTACAGGAACACACTTGGTCATGAAGTATTTTTTCACCAAGTCAGGGTATTTCTGTAACGCGATGTCCATATCTTCAAAAATAACACCCAGTTTTTCCCATTCATCTTTTAATCGATGATAGACCGTTTCGGATTCATACTGCGCGCCAACACCGGCGAGCATCTCTTTTTCTGCTTCTGGGATGCCGAGTTTATCAAAAGTCTCTTTAATGTCATCTGGAACATCGTCCCATGATTTATTGTCTTCAATAATGTCATCTGGTGAAGCATAATAAATTATCTCATCAAAATTGAGCGCAGAGAGGTCGGGCCCCCAGGTCGGTAGAGGTTTTTCATTAAACAAACGCAGTCCTTTTAACCGAATGTCTAGCATCCAGTCAGGTTCTTTTTTATCTGCAGAGATTTTGCGCACTAACTCCTCGCTTAACCCGTGTTGTGCTTTATTTGCATACGAAGAATCGTTCTTATGCTCAAAAGTCTCTCGATTCAAATCTTCAAAGATGTGTTTTTTTGCCATATGCTACTTTACCCAGTCGTATCCTTTGTCTTCGATATCGTGAGCAAGTTGTGCATCACCAGATTTTACAATTTTGCCATCGAGCAACACATGCACGTGGTCTGGTTCAATATATTTCAGAATGCGAGGGTAGTGAGTGATAATTAACACACCCATGTCCGATTCCGAGCGTAATAGGTTTACACCTGCCGACACCACCTTGAGAGCGTCAACGTCTAATCCGGAATCAATCTCATCGAGCACAGAAATATCTGGTTTGAGCATGGCCATTTGTAGTATCTCTGCTTTCTTTTTTTCTCCACCAGAGAAACCGTCGTTCAAGTATCGGTCTGCAAATCCTTTGTCCATGTGTAATGCATCCATTGCACTTTCCAGCATTTCTCGGAATTCTCGAATTTTTAGGCTTTTTGCTTTTGGATCAGCAGCGTGTCGCTGCGCATTAATAGCTTGCTTTAAAAAACTACCAATTTTTACACCAGGAATAGAATGAGGTTGTTGGAATGCTAAAAAGAGGCCAAGATTTGCCCTTTTATCTGGTGTAAGACTAACAATATCCTGTCCTTTGAATGTGATTGAGCCCTGGGTGACAGCATATGCAGGGTGTCCGAAGATTGCTTGGGATAATGTGGATTTTCCAGATCCATTTGGACCCATTATTGCGTGTACCTCTCCCTTAGCAATAGAAAGATTAATGCCTTTCAAAATCTCTTTTGATTCTACGGAGACGTGTAGGTCTTTGATTTCTAACATTTCTTTCATAGTTGGCTATTTAATAGCTCTTAATACGCAGGATTGTACAATTTATTTTGGTAGAAGTCAATAAATGAACGAGTCCGTGTGCATGCTTCTCTAAACGTTTGTATATTGTCTAGACAGCACCATTTTTTGTGTTATAGTACATTAAAATTCATTAATATATGTTCATGGATATTCGCGTGCAGAAGGGTCAAATTGAAGAGGTTCAGAGTGACATGCTTGTCATCGCTTTTTTTGAAGGACAAAAAAGTTTTACTGGTGCGTTACA
>CAZMTW010000113.1:0-3176 GCA_964569285.1 uncultured Gammaproteobacteria bacterium | reverse complement strand
GGCCATTTTTTGTTTATAAAAAAAGAGCTGGACGGCGATGGTCGCTCACGTCCAGCAACTGATGCGGAATCTACTTCTTGTGTCGGCCTGGTTGGTCAGGCTCTTCTTGTTGTTGCAGAAGTTTCGCAGCATCCCCAGCCTTGATGCGCAATGCTGGATGCGTGTCTCTTGGGGCCTTAATGACGAGTCGGACAGACCTGCCCTTCACTCGCCTGACGATGATGTAAATTGTCGGGCCATCATCAGTAGGTCCTATTTGCAGAACATCGCCCTCTTTCAACGTGAGTACAAGCACTAACCCACCTTGCTTTTGTTAGGGTGTGATCACCAGAGAAGCATAGTCCACGATAACGAAAATCACCATTGCTGGCAAGGGATAAAAGTGGTATACAACTTCTATGATCATTTTGGGTATAGAATCTTCATGTGATGACACCGGTGTGGCTGTGGTTGATGCAGCTGCAGACGGTTCTGTTGAGATACGTTCAAATATTATTACTGCGCAGGATCATGTAGCAACAGGTGGAGTCGTGCCAGAGATCGCAGCACGACATCATGCGACCGCCATAGTGCCAACTATACAACAAGCATTAAACGAAGCAGGTTTTACCTTAGATGATATTGATGTGATTGCTGTTACAAAAGGGCCGGGTTTGATTGCCTGTCTTATGGTGGGCACAGAAGCGGCAAAAAGCATTGCCGCATCTCGAGGGATTCCAATCATCGGCGTGAATCACATGGCAGCGCACATTGCATCAACATTTGTAGAACATCCGAATGTCGCATTTCCTGCCGTGGCAGCATTAGTGAGCGGTGGCCATACCATGTTAATAGGAATGAAAGAGCAAGGAGTGTATTCATTAATAGGAACAACACGTGACGATGCTACAGGGGAAGCATTTGATAAAATTGCAAAGATGCTTGGATTACCATATCCAGGTGGACCGGAAATTTCGCGGATTGCTCAACAAGGAGATGCACAGAGGTTCGATTTTCCACGACCGATGATAAGCAGTGACAATTTTGATTTTTCTTTTTCAGGATTAAAAACATCTGTTCTGTACCATATTCGAGATCATGCACCATTATCAGAACAGGACAAAGCAGATATCGCAGCAAGTGTTCAAGAAAGTATCGTGCAAGTGATTGTACGGAAGACTGTAGAAGTAGCCGCGCGTCACAACGCACAAACAGTCATTCTTGGTGGAGGTGTTTCTGCAAATGTTGCGTTGCAAGAGCGGTTACAATCTGTTATGCAAAAAGAACGGCCAGAAACAACAGTGATCATCCCTTCTCCAGGATTATATACTGATAATGGAGCGATGATAGCAGTTGCTGCAGCACCACGCGCCTTGAAAGGAGATTTTGATGACTGGCGCGACATAACAGTCAATCCTAAACTGAAGCTTGCAGTGTAATGAAGTAAACAAAAAACGGTCCGACAGTACATCGGACCGTTTTTTAATACTGTTCTAGTTGAGGTGTGTGTCGAGCTGTGCTGAAACGGTTGCAGCATCAAGTGCTCCGGAAATAGTATCGAGGATGTTTCCATCTTTATCAATAATGATTGAGAATGGAGTACCACGACCACCAAATCCTTGTGCTTCTGCAGCATCTGCATTAACAACACTTGTGTATTTTCCGCTGTCTAGGCAGTCATTGAAGTCTGTGAGATCAAGGCTAGCTGCTTCTGCTCCGGCTTGAATTGCTCCAGAACCGAGCGTTGCTTGATTTGCAAAGATGTAGTCTGTGAATTCCCAGAATCCACCTTGCTCAGCTGCACATTCGGATGCTTCCGCAGCTTTTTGTGCACTTTGATGAATGCTTGTAAGAGGGAAGTGCTTGTATGCCCAACGTACTTGACCATCATACTCAGCAACAACTTGCTGTAGTGTTGGGTGGAATCGTGAGCAGAATGGACATTCCATGTCAGAATACTCAACAATGGTAATATCTCCTGCCCCTTGAACATTTGTGAGGCTTTCAGGATCAATAACTCCTGTTGGAATAGCGTCTGCGGTTGGAGCGACAACTGATGGAGCAGCTGCATCGTCAGCAACATCAGCACGATTGGTCTTTGCTGAGCTTCCGCCGTCTCCAAGGTCAACACCTTTGACAACGAGAGTGATCATAATAATAAAACCGATGATTGCAAACACTGCTGCAGCAACAACAACTCCGGCCCAAAATGCGAACCGTGGTGGTAGTTGGTCTATTGCAGACTTTTTCTTGGAAGTTTCTTCCATATATTCGTTTAGTTATTTTTATCTCCTATCTAGGATAGTTGTTAATAAGAATGATGTCAAATGTAGGAACGGACATTTCAGGAACGATCACGTCTATTTCTGTTCTCATAAGTAGCGCATCACACTGTACAGGCGAGAAATGATCCATAAGCATTGAGGATTGAAGTATTGCTTCGTATTCCTGTATACAAGCGGCTGCGCTCGCATCTTGAATTGGAGCGAACGTATCAAGGAGAGTGCCACTTTCTGCAAACAGGGCGGTAGGCACAAGTAATAACACGATGGTGAATACTAATGAGGTAAGTACACGTGTGAATGGAAAGGGCACATCCTCTAATAATAGACTATGCAGTCGCTCATTTATGAGAGCAAACGATGGAAGAACTGAGGGTGTTCGCTGCTGCTGATTATGAATAAGAGCGGCAAGAGCAGAAAGCACGCTATGTCTGTTGGTATGTGCTATGGCATATTCATCTGCACTTAATTCTTGTGTCAGCTCAACGGATTGTTTAAGTTGTTGGATTCCAGGAACAAAAAAGAGTGTATCAAAGAGTGCAAAGAGAATAATTTTCTTCACAGAGTCATATTTTTTGATGTGTCCCACCTCATGCAAAAGTATACTCTTCACTTGCTCATCGGTTAGTTCATCTTCTGCTCCATGAGATAATACAATTACTGGATTCAGTACTCCGTACGTAAATATGAGAGAGAGATTTGATTGTACAATATGCACCGGGTATGAACGATTGTCGTGTTCGAACTGAGTTGTATCTACTACTATGAGTTGTTGCACTAAACGCTTGATTCGTCGAATATGTTTGATGAGATGCACTATAAAGGAGACGAGGAGGGTGATACTTGCGAGCGCAGTGAAAAACATGAGCGTGTAGAAGGTGGGGTGATTGCTAAATGCGAATATCGTGTCACAAC
>CAZMTW010000112.1:0-3220 GCA_964569285.1 uncultured Gammaproteobacteria bacterium | reverse complement strand
TGACCTGAACCGACCTCTAGTAATTTGGTATAATACGTCATGTCTAATCGTATGAACGTACCAGTCGTAGCAGAGCCCGTAAATTTGAAATTTGTATCTCAAAACTTGGTTCAGGTTGACCCAGGACTTTATGAAAGAGGGAAAGTTCCTCAATTCGATTCTTTCGTCCAATCGTACGATAAGATGGACTACGCTGTCGTTTTACCTTCTCCGGCAAGACTTCGAGACGGAGGTGGGACAAGCTTGAGAGACTTAGAAACTTCATATGCGCGATATATTAAATTTCAGACAACATCACCGGGTGGGACTAAACTTCTTGAGACACATACTCTCATGGATTTTGAAGACTATTGTGCATACGCACAATGGGTGATTGGACCAACAAGTCGAGTGAACGTAAGTCCTTTGCCATTGCCAGCTCAGGGTTCAGCTATAGAAACCGCAAGCACACTGATACGTGAGCGGTTTTGGTATGCGATTATTTGCCAAGAAAGAGGTATTCCTTATGGATCAATCCCCTTTGGTTACGAGATTACAACGGAGATTAATAAAAGACTGGGTGCGGAGTTTTCGCCGAATGACCCTCGTGTTCGGCTTATAAAGGTCTGGAATTAGGAGTTTGCGTGGAATCTACTTGGGGCGAAATATATGTTTATGTTCGTAGTACAATGACGAATGAATTCCACGGATAAAATACTCTTCATTGGACTTGGTTTTGAGCTGGAACTGGTATTGAGGCATATTATTGATACAGTACTGTACAAAAGAGAACAGCTACTTTTCACCCGAAAGAACAAAAATAAAGCCGAATTACAAAGCAAAACAACTGGTGTAGGATATTCTCTCGATAATAGCGCGGCGCTAAACGATTTCCATCCTGACATTGTTTTTATAGGAGTGAAAGCTCCCGACTTAACAAACGTTATTGCGGAAATTAAGAAAGCCTCATGGCAAGGATTCCATTCTTTGGTGGTTATTTCAACGCCAGTTCCTTATAATGATTTGCAGAGTATCTTTCCACAGATTGAGGTCGTTAGTATGGTACCTGATGATTATATCGACATAAAGAATCCGAGTAATATTATAAATTACTGCTCAAGCAAGGGTGATAGTGAACTAATCGAATACATCTTCCGAAAAACTTGTAAAAAGTTGGTTCGATTGGAACCCGAACAAATGAACGAATTCACGGTGTTATCCTGCCAAGGGAATCCTGTTCTGAACTTCCTGATGATGCACTATAAAGACTATAGTTCAGAGTATTCAACTACCTTCGGAGAGTTTTGTTCTATTTCATTTTCACAGTTAGCTAAACTTCTGAAAGGTGAAGTAGTAGAAACTGCATCGTCGATTATTTCACAGGTAGCTCAAGGCTATAAGGAGGTTACTCAGAAACTCGCTCTCGATGAAAATCTTTCTAAAGAAGTCTTGTCGCTGACTTTTGACTCCATGGTTGCCAAAAAATCTGTCTTTGATTTGCCTACAGAAGAATTGAGGAAAACGATAAAATTGTGGGCTACGGTTGGTGGATACGAAGAGAAAGGAATTGAAGTAGTAGAAATGGAGTATAAGACATGTGAAGGAAAGAATGACTTTACTTCACTGCCTAGCAAGATAGTTCAGGCAATGGTGCATAGGGGTAAAGAGCTTGAATCCCTAGTTTCAAATCAATTAGTACAGGTCGTAAATGATTAACAATAACAATGCAGAGATTAACGAAGTCCTGCTCAGTAAATCGGGTGTGATTCGAGGCTTCCTTGATAGATACCTTGCAAAATCGTATAAGCATATTCAGAGGAACGGACTTGTGTTATCGCCAATGATATTAAATGAACTCGATGTTACATCTTCCAGAAGAAAAATAGAAAATGTACGAGCTTTCTTTACCAAAATCCTAAAGCTTTTGCTCGAAAATCAGATAGCGCAGTTAAGTAATATCAAGAAATCGGTATCACAATGGGGCAACGCGGATTTAGTTGAAAAAATTTACTCTACCGCATTATCAAATGGAAGTATTAATGACTTTGTGGAAGTTGGAAGACTTGATCAAATGCACACCATGTCTTCTGAAATAAATCCAGCGTGCATTGACAGCCTTATCGATTATAAAGATCTAGAAGACCTTATGTTTGGACTTTGGGATGAATTGAACATTCCAGTACAAGGATTGCGTAAACAAAGTAGCTTTCTAGATGCAATCCTTGATGAAATGATTATAAAAACCGAAACACAATTCCCCGCCGCCAAATATATTGGTTGGATATCGTCATATAATCGGATCTATAACGACTACGCCGTACGGGAATACAGAATGTGGCAATATGCAAACGAATATTTGAAAAACAAAGGAATAGCACTCAAGTTTATGCTTGTTCCTTTTGAAAACCTTGGTCATTACAATCTTAGCGACTTTGGCTGTTTGTATGATGAGATTTATCCCGATGAACTTGGAACGGTGGACAGTGCGGAAGTGCTAAAGTGTATTCTTGAGCTTTCTGAGAGTAATAAACTTGTTTCACCATATTTTGTTTACCCTATAGAACATAAAGCAATACAAGCGTTAATGTGGAATGACAAATTTGTAGCTGATTATCAATTTTCTGCAGCTGAGGTCCAGTCAGCTCGAGATGTTTTCCCACGAACTCTTCTTTGCTCGGAACTTCTTGAAGTGCGTGACTGGGAATCAATAACGAAAGCAATGAATGAGTACTACATAAAATCAACCTATTCTTGGTGTGGAGAAAATGTACACAGGGTTGGTACACTGAGCGATTCGGTAAAAAACAGGATAGACAAAGATGTTTTGATTAATCCCTACTCGTGGATTGTCCAGGAGCCAGCAGATCACATTCATGTCAGACATGTTCAGTATCAGTGGCTTGACGAAGGAATAAAAGAGTTAGAAATGATATCGGATTCAGGAATTCAATATGTCTATAATCCATCGCAGGGCGTCAAGTTCATGTCTATTAGCGCACGTAACTCGGTTTCGCATGAGGAAGGAATTGTTAGTAGAAGCCAGGACAAAATATTCAGACCAGCGGTTGTGATGATAAAAGGATAATCTAGAAAAGTCGATATTATGAAATTTGGGGTCAGTTGTTAGACCAGTTCCTGAACCGAATTATTGACTTTCAAGTAAATGTTGCAATATTAGAAAAAGTGGGCGTAATATCAAGTTTTAGGGTCTGAAAAGTAGGTTTTAGTACACAACTAACAT
>CAZMTW010000111.1:0-3228 GCA_964569285.1 uncultured Gammaproteobacteria bacterium | reverse complement strand
GTACTGTCCGACTGAGGCGCGAATGCCGAAGTCCTACTTAGCTAATGAACCTGGAGCTGCTCGTGCGTTGCGGAATGATTTTGATCCGTACCAACAGGTGAAGACTAGGTTGGCAGCGTTGAAAGCGAATGGTCATTCTACAGATAAGTGTGAGTTGATTGTGCTTGGTGGTACGTGGACGGTGTATAAGAAGCCGTATCAGACCTGGTTTTTGAAGCGGTGCTTTGATGCGTTTAATGAAGAGAGCTCGTCTAGTTGGAAAGTAGCAAAGACCAAGAATGAAACCGGACCGCATCGTGTGATTGGTTTGACGTTGGAGACCAGGCCGGATCATATTGATCATGCAGAAGCAAAACGGTTGCGATGGCTGGGATGCACGCGTGTGCAGTTGGGTGTGCAGACGACTAATCAAGAGTCATTGGACTTGATTAAGCGGGATCAGACAAATGAACAGGTGATTACGGCAACACGGATTTTGAAAGAAGCAGGATTTAAGATCTCGCATCACTATATGCAGGGATTGCCAGGTATGACTGTTGAAAAAGATATTCAAACTATTAGAGATGCATTTTTGACCCCCGACTTTCAGCCAGACCATATAAAAATTTATCCTACGGTTGTAGTGAAGAGTGCTGTTCTGTATCGCTGGTGGAAAGAAGGGAAATACACGCCGTATACTCCAGAAGAATTGTTAGGTTTATTAGTTGAGATTAAGAAGTTAGTTCCAGAGTGGGTGCGTATTGAGCGCGTGATTCGTGATATTCCAGGCGAGTCTATTTTGGCCGGAAACAAGACAACCAATTTGAGACAGATGATGCAGTCTCAGGGCGTGAAATGCAGGTGTATTCGATGTCGTGAACCGCATGAAGAGGTGGTGACCATGGATGAGGTCGAGTTAGTGCGTCGCGACTATGAGGCATCTGGTGGAACTGAGGTATTTTTAAGTTATGAATCCCCTGACAAGGAGAGATTGTATGCGTTTACACGTTTGCGTCTACAGAAGATGAAGAAGCATTGGTTACCAGTATTGCAAGACACCGCTATTATCCGAGAAATTCATACATATGGAAAAGTGAAGCCCATTGAAGGTGGTTCTGGTGATGTGCAACATATTGGGATGGGACGTCGATTGATGGCAGAGGCAGAGGAAATCGCACGTAAGGAAGGATATAAACGTATTGCGGTTATTGCAGGTATTGGTGTGCGTGAATATTTTCGCAAATTGGGGTACACTTTAGAGGATGAATATATGATAAAAATTCTTAACTAGAATACTATGCCTGAATCAAACGCTATGCAAAGTGCATATGATCAACTGAATGTGGACCAACAGATGCTTGTTAGAGAAATTATGGTTGATTTTTATGAAGTTGAAATGACCAGATTTTAAAAAAAACATATTCCTACTGGCGAAGGAGTGGAGCCGTGGGATCATGCTCGTGATCTTGCTGGTGCAATTAAATTATTTGTACAAAATGATGCGGATACTGAGTTACGAAATGCATTATTTGGCTTTGTAACTACTGATGGAGTGTCCACTATTGAAGAATTGTTAACAAACGTGATAAAGGATAATTTTGAATCGCGGGCTGTTGCCGATTCTATGGATGCGCGTGAGGATATTGATCCTATGTTTCAGAAACGCCTTACTAACGTGGAGAGGCTTTTCCTAGATTTTTTTAAGGCGAGTATACTTCCGAAACTTGCGGAATGGAATGCGTTGGCCTCTGCAGCTATTGAACCACATCTCCCTCAAGATAATCCTCGTCGAATAAATAGATAGAAAAAAAGTAGGACGCCCCTCCGGTCGTCCTTTATTCTACCTCTTCCCAGGCCATGTTCACCTCGCAGCTGCGAGTACTGCGCGGGCGAGTTCGGCGTTGCCGTTGTGCGCGAGCAGGATGTTCATGGCTTCGTCCACCGAGTCGACGAAGTGGAGAAGCGACAAGTCGCCGTTGTTTGGGGACACAGTCCCATAGGCACCCATGCGAGCGAGCATGTCTTTCAGTGGGTTCCAGAAGCTTCCCGGAAGCAGACAGATCGGCATGCCGCGTCCACCACGAGCGACCTGCGAGTACTGCAGGAAGTACGCGATCTCCAGGAGCGATCCCAGACCGCCCGGCAGCACGACGCAGCCGCTGCAGAACCGATGCATCAGCTCCAACCGGGCTCCGAAGTTGAGTGCGTGCGGTTCCAGGTCCAGGTGAGGGTTCGCGGGCTCAGGGATCTCGAGCGCGAGAATGCGAACGCCCACGGAATGCTGCAGCCTGGGATTGATCCGTGTTGCGACGAACCGATCTTGAGCAGTTTCGACGATTCCCGGGCAGCCACCAGAGAGCATCGACAGGCCTGCTTTCGCGATTCGTTCGCCAATTGCAGTTGCGGTTGGTCCGAACTCTCGATGGAGGCGCGGCGCCTTGTCCTCTTCCCGAGCAGAAGCGAAGACGCCGATGAACGGAGCGATTCCCGTTCCCTTCTCGTCTCCGTGTGCGATCTGCAGTTCGCGTCCGAGTCGTTGAGACAGACCGTGAAGGAGACGCTCAGCAGCCTCCCAGTCGATCAATGCGTGTGGACGATTTCTTGCGTCGTTCTTTTCGGGCACTAGGCACCCTCCTTGTTGGTTGGAATTGTGTGCCCCTATTTACTCATTTTTTGATGTTTCTGTCAAAGAAAATGTGGTGCTTTTCTGACTGTGACTATCGTGATATACTATGTTCCATGACATAATAACGACAAGTTAAGGGAGGCATTCGCAGAATCTGGTTGCGCCTCCTTTTTATCTTGTCCTCTAACTTATAACTATATGACTATGATTGATTACAACGAAGTTAAAAAAACAGACCCCACTGTTGGAGAAGCGCTCGAAAATGAGCTTCAACGGCAACAAGACGGATTAGAGATGATTCCTTCGGAGAATTTTGTTTCACGAGCAGTTATGCAGGCACTTGGATCGGTAGCGACAAATAAGTATTCGGAAGGATACCCTGGTAACCGCTACTATGGAGGAAATCAGTTTATTGATGTGATGGAACAGGCTGCAATAGACCGTGCCAAGAAAATATTTGGTGCAGAGCATGCAAACGTACAACCACTATCTGGTGCACCAATGAATTTGGAAGTATATGCTGCATTACTTGAACCGGGAGATACCGTACTTGGAATGGACTTAGCACATGGGGGTCATCTGACTCACGGCCACCCCATTACATTTGCTGCAAAGGTTTGGAA